>CANRDG010000073.1 GCA_947629275.1 uncultured Clostridia bacterium
GAACACAGAAGTTAAGCTCATCCTCGCCTACGATACTCTGCGGGCGACCGCTTGGGAAAATCGGTATCGCCGACATAAAAACTCCTTTGGTACAAATGTATCAAAGGAGCTTTTTTATTCATTTTCGCGCTTTTTTACCGTCAGCTTGTCAAGGGTGCAGCCCTGCCTTTGAAGCCTGCTGTAAACGCGCGTGCATTTTGAAAATTTGTCAAAACATCGCTTTGCCTGCGCTTCGTTCCCGTAAACTTTCCAGTATCCGCAAAGTCGGCAGGGACGGTCATTTTTTATAAAGCCCTCAACATCGGACGGCGGATAACCGAGAAAAAGACCTATCTCGTGCGGAAAACCGCCGCCGCTTTTCAAACGTTTCTGCAAACGCACGATGTCCTCGCAGCAGTTTTTGCAGGAGTAACCGCAGCGGCAAAGAAGTTTGTGCGCAGTGCGGTCTCGCAGGTCGCGTTTTAGCATATCGGGACGGTAAATGTATACAAGCGCTCTTTCGTTTTCGTATTTCAGCGGCAGCGCGCGCAACCCTTTTGGCACGAGCCGTTTGTTCAGATCTCTCAGCTCGCGCAGCATTTCACTGCGGCAGGAAAAATCGTATGCAAAAATACTGCCCGTTTTAAGCCCTGCAAGCGTCGGTGAACAGTGGCGAACTATAATTTCTTCAGACATTCTTTTCTTCCTTCTCATAAACTTATTGTGCATAACAATTTTGCGTATATACTTAGTTAGCATATGCTAACTTAATAATATTATATCCTGAATTTTATGAAATGTCAATACAATTGTAAAATTTTTTCTGCAAGACAAAAATGCCTTTCTGCCTATTGAAATTTAAGCGGCATTATTGTATAATAATTATGTATGTTTTACATTGCGTACCCGTTTTAAGGAAAGGAAAGTTGTTATGTCCGATAAAAAGAACGTTCAAAATAAAATAGATAATATGGAAAAAGCGGAAAAGCCAACGGCGAAAACTTTGGAAAATACCGATAAAAAGCCTCTTTCTGATGAAGTAAAACAGCGTATAGCAGGACTAGCTGTCATAGGCGTTATAACTGTGGGACTGTGCATTACCGGTATGGTCGGCAAATTCAGCGGCGACAGCATACCCACAGCAAGTGTATCTTCTTCGGTATCAGAAAGTTCAGCGGCTGACGATGTAAACTCTGCGGCTGACAGTTCTTCTGTAAATTCTGTAGAAGAGAGTTCAAAGGAAGATGAAAGCTCTGATACCGGTGAAAGCTCACAGCCTGACGAAAGCGCTGATGTGACTGCGGCTGATGAAAGTTCTCAACAGGAAACATCTGACAGCCAAAGCGATGAAACATCTGCCGACAGTGAGCAGTCAAAGACGGACGATACTTCCAAATCGGAAAGTTCTCAGCCTGACAAGCCCCAAACAGCAAAACCGTCAAAGACCGATCCGCCCAAAACTGACCCGCCAAAGACAGATCCACCGAAAACAGATCCGCCAAAGACCGACCCTCCTGCGCCAAGCGGGGGACTTTCAGCAAACTGTTCGGTCGTAGGTAATCCGTGGGAGGAAGACGGCAAAAAATGTTTTCAGATAAGTATAACTATAAACAACGGTACTTCATCTGAAAAGAACGGCTGGACGGTAAGCATGACTGTTCCGTCGGGTACTGAAATAATGAACAGTTGGAATGGAAATTTTTCTATAAACGGAACGACTATAACTATCACAAATCTTGATTACAACGGCAGAATTGCCGCAGGCGGTCATTCCGCAGACATTGGCTTAATAGTAAAAAGCCCTAGCGAATTTACACCGTCGGCAAGCGTAAAGTGACGCAGTAGGAGAGTGAACATATGAAAAGATTTATGGAATGGTTCGACAAAACCTTTAATAAGGAAAGAATGTCGGAAAAGCAGTACATTCAGGTAAAAACGGGCGTATCTATACTGATAGTGCTTGCACTTGCAGCACTTGCTGTGATAAGTATTTTCTCATATAATAAGCTGCATGAAAAGCCTCTGCATTCTGATGCGTTTGCTTCGTCACAAAGTTCGTCAGGGTACACGCTTATAACTGCTTCCGGCATTTCAACTACTTCATCGGTCAGCGACAGCAGTAAAAGCAGTGAAAGCGTAGTAGACAGCAGTGACAGCGCGCTGCAGGCAAAGGGAATTTCGGTAACTTATAATGTTTCTAATACTTGGGAAAACGCCGGAAAGACCTGCTATCAGGTGGATATGAGCATAAAAAACAACACCGCAGAGACACTTCCTGACTGGAAACTTACACTTGACGTTGCCCAGGGTGACACCGTTGACGGTTGGAACGCATCTTTCAGTGTGAACGGTGCAAAGCTTACTGTTACACCGAGCGAGCATAACAAAGAGATATACGCAGGCGGAAGCGTTTCGGTTGGTTTTATACTTACTTCATCGGGCAGCTTCAATGCGGATACCATTAAGGTAAACGACGGCGATACCACAGTGAATGAGGGCGCTGTTTCGGGCGATAATAATCAACAGCAGGGCGGCAACAACAATAATAACGGCAATAATAACAATAACAACGGCAATAACGGTCAGCCGTCTGTAGATGTAAGCGAGCTTTTGGAGCGCAGTGAAGACGCAGTTCAGGGCGACGACTGGCTTTCTGTAAAGGGCAACAAAATAGTTGACAAAGACGGCAAGGAAGTTTGGATAACCGGCGTAAACTGGTTTGGCTACAATACCGGCACCAATATATTTGACGGTCTGTGGGGAAGCGAGCTTGTCTCCTCCGTTACCGCGATAGCAGACCACGGTTTCAATCTTGTAAGAATACCGTTTTCGGCGGAGCTTATAAATCAGTGGGCGGCAGGGGAGTACCCGCAAGCGAACTACAATCAGGCGTACAATGCAGACCTTACCTCTATGAACAGCCTTGAAATATTCGACTATGTGCTGAAACTTTTCGAGGCTAACGGCATGAAAGTCATGATAGACATACACTGTGCCAAGACCGATGCATCGGGTCACAATGTTAATTTGTGGTACAACGACAGCATCACGACAGAGGACTATTACAAAGCCCTTGAATGGATGGCAGATCGCTACAAGAATAACGACACCATAGTTGCTTATGACCTTAAAAACGAGCCTCACGGCAAACCTTATGAGGGCGACAAGGCTGCAAAATGGGATAACTCAAAAGATGCAAATAACTGGAAGTATGTAGCCGAAACGGCTGCTTCGAGAATACTTGCAAAGAACCCCAATGTTCTTATAATGGTAGAGGGCATAGAGATCTACCCCATAGATACCGCGAAAAACGGAGATTTCCATTCTACAGATGAAAAAGACTATTACTTCAACTGGTGGGGCGGCAACCTGCGCGGCGTCAAGAAAGACCCGATAGATCTCGGCAAATATCAGAACAAGCTGGTGTATTCGCCGCACGACTACGGACCAACGGTGTACAAGCAGCCGTGGTTTGAGGGCAGCTATGACTTTAACAGCCTTATGAAAGACTGCTGGCAGGACAACTGGTTCTACATATACAAGCAGAATATCGCGCCGCTGCTTATAGGCGAGTGGGGCGGCTTTATGACAGAACCCAACATTACATGGATGACCTATATGCGGCAGCTTATCAAGGAAAATCATCTGCACCATACATTCTGGTGCTTTAATGCAAATTCGGGCGACACCGGCGGACTGGTGCTTGACGACTTTACAACGTGGGACGAAGAAAAGTACGCGTTTGTAAAAGAAGTTTTGTGGCAGCAGGGCGGCAAATTTGTAGGGCTTGACCACGCCATACCGCTGGGCAAAAACGGCATTACCTTAAGCGAGGCAAAAAGCCTGAGCTGATACATAAAAAGCAAAGGAGCGTGCGCATTATGAGAAGAGCAATAAGCGGCGAAACAGCCGTAATTACGGGAGCTAGTTCGGGCATAGGCAGAGAGATCGCGCTTATACTTGACGGCATGGGATATGAAACAGTTCTTGTCGCGAGGCGCGAGGGCAGACTGGAGGAGCTTAAACAGCGCATGAAAAATCCCTCGAGGACGTTTTGCGCCGACGTAAGTAAAGAAAGCGACTGCCAAAGGCTCTTTGATGAAGTAAAGAGCGATAACGTTCAGATACTTGTAAACTGCGCAGGCTTCGGCGCGGCAGGATATTTTGAGGAAATACCCCTTGAAAAAGAGCTTGCCATGATAGACACCAACGTGAAAGCCGTGCATATACTGACGAAGCTGTTTTTGCAGAAGTTTACAGACAACGACAGCGGATATATACTCAACGTTGCGTCGTCGGCAGGACTTATGCCGGGCGGACCGCTTATGGCGACATACTATGCGACGAAAGCGTATGTTGTCAGCCTTACCAACGCCATAGCCGCCGAGCTTGAAGATATGTGCAGCAACGTGTATATCGGCGCGCTTTGCCCCGGACCTGTTGATACCGAATTCAATGAAGTGGCGCAGGTGAATTTCGCTATGAAAGGCATAACGCCAAAGTTTTGCGCGCAGTACGCGGTAATGGAGATGTTCAACCGCAAGGTGATAATCATACCCGAAACAAAAATGAAAGCCGCCGCGCTGGCACAAAGGCTCGTGCCAAAAAGTATAACGCTTGGCGTTGCGGCAAGATACCAAAGCAAAAAGCTTGAAAATAATGATTGACAGCATACAAAAAAGCCCCCGAACAACTAAGCTCGGGGGCTGAAATTTTGCCCTAAAAATTATTATTCTTCGGGGGTAGCAACAGGATAAGTTGTAAGATCTATAAGCTCAATGCTGGTATCAACAGGCTGAACGTATTCAGGCTCATTGCCCTCGTCCCACCATTCAACTTTAACGTTGGAGACCTTAACGTTCTTGTTGTCGAAAACCTTCTTGCCGTCGTCGCCGTCAGAAACAGTCATTCCCTCATCAGCAGCAAGACCGTAAATGTCTACGCAGAATACATTGGTCGAGAATGCCTCAGCAGTAGGATCGTCAAATGCTTCTTCTGTAACTTCGCCGTCTTTCAAAGTCTTTTTGTAGTTGGGGTTAGCAGAGGAAACAATTTCCTTGTCGATATAAACGGTGTAAGTGCCGTCGCCCTTTATGTGAGCAGCACCAACGTTGGCATCGTTTATATTCCAGCAGCCGTAAGCCCACGCGCTGTCGGTGTACATCAGGAATGCATCATAGGTCTTTTCCTGATCGGCAATGCCCGAAATATCGAATGTAACAGCCAAACCGCCGTCAAATACCATTTCGTCGGGGTCAAAGCCGGGGTCTTTCTGAGTGCCTGCACCATACGCATTATAGAGCTCTATACGGAAACAGCCGTTCGGATACTCAATAGCGCCCTGTATCAGCTTGCTTTCGTCAAATTCAGAGAAAGTAGCAGGTTCGGCGGCTGCTGCGCTGCTTTCGTCAGCGGCAGAAGATTCTTCAGCGGCAGTGGTTTCTTCGGGCTTGCTCTCCTCGGGAGCAGTAGTGGTTTCTGCAACGCTTTCAGCAGGAGCAGAAGTTGTATCGGCAGCCGAAGAAGTGTCATCGTCGCCGCAAGATGCGAGCATAGAAACAGACATAGTCATTGCAAGAGCAATAGCAGCTAACTTTTTCATTTTCATCTTGGATTACCTCCTTTAAAATATTTGTACTTATATTGTAACCTATAATTTTTATATTTTCAATTTGCGTTTTGCACAAAATTAAAATGCCCGTTTCACCATTATTGACGTATTCAAACAAAATCAACACAGCATAGTTTAATATATTTATATATTTGCTGAATTTTACGACAATACGTAAAACGGTATCATTGAGCGGCGTGAAAACGTTTAAAGATATTCACTTTTAGGGAAAATATGAAACATATTATATTTTGATTTGTGCAATTTTCACAAAAAAAAAAAATAAAATTATGTACAATGTGCCTTGAAAAAACGCCTTGTTTCATGTAAAATATAATTATAAATTTAATTTGGAAAGGAATGTTTTTATCATGAAAATGAGAAAAATTCTTGCAACTATCGCAGCTGCGGTCGTTGCTTGCTCGGCAATGGTAACTTCGGCATTCGCTGATGATACTACCTTTGACGCAAACCTCGGCGGTCAGTTTGATGCTACATTCAACGAAACCGTTGGTGAATGGCCTGCTGATGCTACCGGCACTTTTACTTATGACAAAGAAACTACCGTTACATGGGACTTTGGCACTGAAAAGGTAAAACTCGCCGGAAACTATCTTGGCATAAAGACCTCTGCTCCTTTTGACACAACAGAGGGCGCAAAGAACAGCGAAGTTGTTGTATCTTCCATTAAGGCAGACGGCAAGGAAGTTGATTTTGATGCTTCTAAAGTATTTATCGGTGACAATGACTCTAAGGCCGGCACTATCAAGATCACGCTCATAAATGAGTGGGGCGAGATAAAGGGCGTTCCTGCTGTTGATTTCAATGCTATAAACGGCACAGACGGCTTCTCTAAGCTTGAAATAACATTTACAGTAAAGGCTATTCCTGCTGCTGAAGAAAAGCCTGCTGAAAGCACAACCGACAGCACTAAGCCTGCTGACGACAGCAACAAGCCTACCGGCGCAACCGCAGGTCTTGCACTTGCAGGTCTTGCTATCGCTGGCGTTGCAGTAGTTGCTACTAAGAAGAGCAAGTAATTGCTGAAAAAGACTAGAACAGTTTTTTCATAATAATACCCCTTGAAGGTCTCTGCCAAATTCGGCAGAGATCTTTTTTGTCTATATGGTTGATTTTTGCCGCCAAATATGCTATTATATATATTGGTGTATTATGTGTGTACAGCACAGCCAAGGAGGTGACCACAAAATGCTTTCCGTTGTTATCCCTGCATATAACGAGGAGAAAAACGTTTTAATTGCCGCACAACGTATTACATCGGTGCTTGACGAAAACGATATAGAACATGAGCTTATCTTTGTAAACGACGGCTCTGCCGACAAAACGTGGGAGCAGATATGCGCCGAGAGCGCGAAAGACAGCCGCGTTAAAGGCATATGTTTCAGCCGCAATTTCGGTAAGGAGAGCGCTATCTTTGCAGGCTTGAAATATGCCAAAGGCGATGCGGTAGTGCTTATCGACTGCGATATGCAGCACCCGCCCGAAACCATTATAGAAATGTACAACATCTGGAAAAATAACGATGTTGATATTGTTGAGGGCAAAAAAGCCTCGCGAGGAAAAGAGAATATTTTTTACAAAGCTTTCAGCAAGATGTTTTACGGGCTGATAAAGCACGCCTCGGGACTTGATATGACAGCCGCTTCGGACTTTAAACTTATCGACAGAAAAGCAGTTGACGCCCTTAACGAAATGCCCGAAAGACTGACGTTTTTCCGCGCCATGAGCAGTTGGGTAGGTTTTAAGACCGAGTACGTTTACTTCGATGTCGCCGAGCGCGAGAATGGAAAGTCAGGGTGGTCGGTAAAGTCGCTCTTTAAATATGCCATAAACTCGATAACTTCGTTCACATCTGCTCCGCTCCATGCGGTAACGGTATGCGGCGTTATCATGCTGATAATTGCGATAATCCTCGCCGCAAACACGCTTTACAATAAAATCGTCGGCAACGCTATGGAGGGCTTCACGACAGTTATACTTTTGCAGCTTATCACTTCCAGCATAATAATAATAAGCCTCGGCATAATAGGCTTTTATATCTCAAAAATTTATGAGGAGATAAAAGACCGCCCACGATTTATAGTGCGCGAACTTAAAAATATTGAAGATACTTTGGAGAAAAAACAATGAGCAAAGAAAACGCTGTTAAAACGAAAAAATCGGGCTTTCTGAATAAAACGGGCAGCAGCCTGTGGAACTGGGCTGTAAAGCACTGGCAGTATCTTGCTGTGTTTGCCGTGCCTTTTGCAATAATGTATCTGGTGTACGCGGTTTTCAAGGTACACCCGTTCGGTGAAAACTCGGTGCTGGTGCTTGACCTCAACGGTCAGTACGTCTATTTCTATGAGGCTCTGCGCGATGCATTCTGGGGCAAGGGCAGCCTTATCTACAACTGGAGCAGAAACATTTCCGGCGAGATGTTCGGCATTTTTGCATACTACCTCGCAAGCCCCTTTATGCTGATAATTTGCCTTCTGCCGCGCACCTGTATGCTAGGCGCGATAGAGCTTATGCAGCTTGCGAAAATAGGCGCATCGGCTGTTACGTTCTCATTCTTTCTGAATAAAACTTCCGGCAAGGACAAGCCGAAATTCCCGTCTTTGCTTGTTTTCTCAACTATGTATGCCCTCTGCGCGTATATGGTGGTAGAGCTTATGGATCCCATGTGGCTCGACGGTCTTGTGTACCTGCCGCTGATATTCTGGGGCGTTCACAGGCTCGTGGAAGACCGCGTTATGCTGCCCTATATCATACCGCTGGCGCTTATGTTCATAGCGCATTTCTATATAGGTTACATGGTCGGTATATTTACATTTTTGTACTTTATTTACTGTATGTTCTCAAAAGAGGGCAGAGTTATACCCAAGGGCTGGCTCGGCTGCTGCGGCAGGTTCGCGTTCGGCACGTTCGCGGCGCTTATGTCGTCGATGTGGGTGCTTTTGCCCGTGTATAAGTCGCTGTCACTGGGCAAAATGGAATTCAGCGTTGCAGATTTCTCTCTGCGCACGCAGTTCAAGCTGATAGACTTCACAACAAAGCTGTTCCCGTTAACTTACGATACCGTCCGCAACGAGGGACTGCCTATGGTCTACAGCGGTATACTTGCCGTGCTGCTGCTTCCGCTGTTTTTCCTCAACAGTAAAATTTCCCTTAAAGAAAAAGTTTCAAAGGGCTTGCTGCTTGCGGTCACGTTCATATTTATGTATATCGCGCCGATAGATATAGCCATGCACGGCTTTCAGGTGCCCAACTGGCTGCCTTACAGATATTCTTTCGTGTTCAGTTTCTTTTTGCTGGTAATGGCTTTCAG
>CANRDG010000074.1 GCA_947629275.1 uncultured Clostridia bacterium
AGCTTTCCAAAAATGCGCTTTTGCAAGGCTGATATGTCTGATGTGAACTGTGAGATACTGGCTTGCTACAATGCGCTGAAATTTTCGGGCTATATAAATGAAAGCGACTTTGAAGAATTTTTTAAAATTGCTGCCGAGCTTGAAGTAAACGCGCCATATGTAATCTCCACAGGGCACTTTGGCGCAGACCACAAAAAGCTGGGTAAATTTCTAAAGTCAAGAGATGTGCCTTTTACAGTATTTACCGATCCCGATGAAGCAACAGAGGCTCTTAAGAGCTCAAAATCCGCTATTGTTGCTTATAAATTTGATATGGTGAAAATACATACTTTCATGTGCTTTTATGAAAACGGCAAAGTTGTTTCCGTAAACAGAGGCAGCGGCTGTCTGTATCTGTGGAAAAACGAAAGTATCAGCGAGTGCCTTAAAGTCGGAAAACTTTGTGAGGCATATCTCATACATTAAAGATTTCGTTTCTTAAATATGTCGGTTCTTCTGTTTTGATTACCTACATAAAACGCTCTGTCACAAGCCGCCCTGCATTGTATGTATTTTGTATTTTCATGCAGATAGTCTCGCTAATAATCATATACTTTGTTTTCGAGCTGATATACAGAGATTTTGCGGTTTTTGAAACTGCAAAGGAAAGCGAGAAAGAAATATATGTTTCCTTTGAAAACAACAATGCCGTCTCAGACGAGGACAGATTTTCAACCTGCTTAGACGGCAAAACATTCGTTGAAGCTACTAATGAACTGCTGAAATTTATCAAAGACGACTGCAATAACGAGGCTGTAAGCTATTCTTCTTTCGGTATCATGCAGTCAGGCAGCAAAGCCTTTGAGGGCGTAAAAGTCGGCGACAGTGTAAATATTTAATGACGTCCTCGATACAAATGTCCGAGGGTTTGGAGATGCTTGACGAACAGCTCAACAGCACACAGATAGCCGTTTCGGTGATAATGATATTGTTCGCCGTGTTCAACTGCTTATTTCGGCAGCGCTGCTGTTGCTTGTCATGAAGATAATTGACCTTACGGGTCAGGCAGAAAAGCTTGGCGCAGTGATATTGCAGAATAATGTGCTTTTCAGCGTGATGATGTATGTTTTTATGATACTTATAAGCGTTATCATGATAATTGCGATATTCTCACACCGCAAGCCAAAACAGATGCTGATGGAGGGAAAATGAAAAGACCTAAAAGGGTCTGAAAAATAAATGGGAAGAAGCCTCTTTGTGTTTTCTTCCCATTCACTATTCACTGAGCCTTTACGCAAAATTATTTTCACGGGAACAAAAACGGGACACATCGCTCTGTGTCCCGAAATTGGGTGCAGCGTCACGCTGCTGGTGCTGCTGATGGGAATCGAACCCACACGATGTTTCCACCGAGGGATTTTAAGTCCCTTGCGTCTGCCTGTTCCGCCACAGCAGCATACTATAACAACATTATTTATTATACCCCAAACAAAGCTGTTTGTCAAGCAAAAAATACCGCCGACTCAAAATAAGAGCCGACGGTATTTTTTTGAATGGTCAGTGAATGTCAGTGAATATCAGAATAAAGACCGATATATAGTTGAGCGGATTTCTTCCAGCTGAAATCTTCACGCATGGCATGAGAAACCAGCTTGCCCCACTTCATGCGCTGATCGTAGTAACTTCTTGCCCTCGTGCAGGCATCGAGCATATCGTGCGCATTGTATGTCTTGAATGTAAATCCGTTGCCGTTTTCTCCGCCTGCATCGTGTATGCTGTCGCGCAGACCGCCTGTTTCACGCACTATAGGAATAGTACCGTATCTTAATGATATCATCTGCGCCAGACCGCAAGGTTCACTCTGCGACGGCATAAGGAACATATCAGCGCCGGCATATATGCGCCTTGAAAGGTCGGGAACAAAGCCTATAACTACCCCTACCCTGTCAGGATAGCGATACGCCATTTCTCTGAAGAAATCTTCATACATCTTCTCACCCGAGCCGAGTATCGCAAACTTGTAACCGAGGTGAATAATATCTTCAAAAACGTATTTTATAAGGTCAAGACCCTTGTGCGAAACAAATCTGGTAACTATGCCGATAACAGGCTCTTTGCCTTCTGCAAGTCCCAACTCTCGCAGCAAGCCCTCTTTGCAGACCGCCTTGCCTGATTTATCATCGACACTGTAGTTTTTGGGTATCTTCGGGTCGGTGGCAGGATTATAAATGTTCTGATCTATGCCGTTGAGGAATCCGCACAACTTGTACTGCTTGTGTATAAGTATCCTGTCAAGACCATGCGAATACCACGGGTCAAGTATCTCCCACGCGTAGCTTGGCGATACTGTGGTTATCTTGTCAGCAGTTTCAATAGCCGCTTTCATAAAGTTTACACAACCATCATAAGCAAGCAGGTCGCTATGATAAAGAGGTATGCCGATAAGATCGTTTATAAGCTCCATACCATATTTGCCCTGATACTGTATGTTGTGTATCGTGAAAACAGTCTTTATGTCCTCATAACCCTGCTGGTAGCGGTAGAATACATCATAGTACACTGGAACAAGCGCAGTCTGCCAGTCGTTTGCGTTTATAACGTTTGGCTTGAAGTCAATATAATGAAGAAGCTCCAGTATAGCTCTTGAGAAGAATATATACCTTTCTGCGTCATCATAAAAGCCGTACAAACCGTTTCTTGCAAAATAATATTCATTATCCAGCAGGTAGTAGGTAACGCCGTTTGCAACGCCCGTAAACACTCCGCAGTACTGATTTCGCCATGCTACAGGCACGGTAAAATTCGTAAGATAAGTAAGCGTAGCTTTTAATTCGGGCTTGATATTGCTGTAATAAGGTATAACGACGCGGCAGTCGTGACCGAGTTCGTTTATTGCGGCAGGCAGAGACCCTGCAACGTCAGCAAGTCCTCCCGATGCGATATACGGCAGTGCCTCACTGGAACAGTATAGTATATTCACTTATTTTACCTCTTTTCTGAATTGATGTTAGTCCAAACTTATACCGATGCACCCTTGCCTATGTAGAGCGGAAATTCTTCCGAGCCGGAAAGCATTCTGTTGTCTGCAACGGTAACGTCCTTGTCGGCAACGATGTTGTTAATCACCGCATCATCGCCTATAACGGTATCCTGCATAAGTATGCTGTTCTTGACTTTAGCTCCCTTGCCTATCTTTACGCCTCTGAATATAACAGAGTTCTCTACCTCGCCTTCGATTATGCAACCGTCTGCTATAAGCGAACTCTTTACTATGCAGTTGAGATCATACTTAGAAGGCGCATTGTCGCGTATCTTTGTATATATAGGTCTGTCCTGTAAATAGAGCTTCTTGGCGTTCTCGGGATCTATAAGATCGGTATTAGCCTTTACAAAGCTCCTCATGTCGTGTATCTTGCTGAAGTAGCCGTCATACTCGTATGTTCTGATGTTGAGTTCGTTTACTTTGCGCTGAAGAACGTCTCTCTCAAAGCTGAAATAACCTCTTGCGTTGCCGTCTTCAAGCAGCTGGATAAGAAACTCCATTTTCATTACGAACATATTCAGACAAGCAGTACATTCCCCTGCCATATTCGGCTTGTGAAGAACATCACAAACTCTGCCGCTTTCGTCTGTCTGTATAATGGTAGACGACGAAGCCTCTTCGTTGGTATAAAAACCTGTATGAGTAACTATTGTTATGTCAGCGCCGCTGTCAACGTGTGCATTTACTATCGGCTTGAAGTCAACGTTTGCAACTACGTCGCAGTCGGAAAGTATAACATACTCTGCTCTTGAAGCTTTCAGAAAACTTATACCGCCGTAAAGAGCTTCAAGTCTTCCTCTGTAAAGACCTGCCTCAACGTGACCGAACGGAGGCAGAATATGAAGTCCGCCCTTTTTGCGAGCCAAGTCCCACTCTCTTGCAGAACCAAGGTGATCAAGAAGCGACTGATAATTCTCCTTTGTAATAACTGCTACCTCGTCAACGCCGCTGTTAGCCATGTTTGAAAGAGGAAAGTCTATAAGTCTGTATCTTCCGCCGAACAGCACCGAACCCATAGTTCTGTTTTTCGTTATCTCGTTGATAACACTTTCATTCATGTTGGCAAAAATTATGCCCATTACATTTCCCATATTAACTGCCATTTCTATCTCCCCCTTATATGCTCTGTGAAATGATCTGCTTCGGCTTTACATAAGAGCCAGAAGAAACAGTAAGGTTATGACCTACAACGGCAATTCCCCATTCGTCTCTGTTCTCAACATTTTCGGGGCGTGAACCTACCTGAGCATTTTCTTCGATAACGGAATTTTCACCGACAATAGCATATTCTATCTTAGCGTTCTTCTTTATAACGCAGCCCGGCATAAGTATAGAATCCAGCACTATAGCACCCTCTTCAATGGTAACGCCGTTTGAAATCATAGAAAATTCAACGCTTCCGTCTATGTAGCAGCCCTCGGTAACAACAGAGTTCTGAACAGCGGCATTTTTGCCTATGCTCTGCGGCGGCATAACGGGGTTGCGCGAATATATCTTCCAGTCGGGGTCGTAAAGATCTATAGGTATCTTGGGATTGATAAGATCCATATTTGCTTCCCACAAAGAATCTATCGTTCCTACATCTTTCCAGTAACCGTCAAAGCGGTAAGCCCAGACGCGCTCATTATTTGCAAGCAGCGCAGGGATTATGTTGTTGCCGAAGTCTTTGGTGGCGTCCTTGTCGTTTTCGTTGGCGATAAGATATTCTTTCAGCTTTGAGTAAGTAAAGATGTATATACCCATAGAAGCCAGCGTGGATTTAGGTTCCTTCGGCTTTTCAACAAAGTCATATATCTCGCCGTCGTCGCGTGCAAACATTATACCAAAACGCGAAGCCTCTTCAAGCGGAACGTCAATTACGGCTATTGTACACGCAGCATTGTTCTGCTTGTGATAGGTAAGCATCTTGTCGTAGTCCATTTTGTAGATATGGTCGCCCGAAAGTATGATAACATACTCAGGGTCATATCTGTCCATAAACGATATGTTCTGATAGATAGCATTCGCAGTGCCGGAATACCAGTCAGAACCCGAAGCTTTCTGATAAGGCGGAAGCACATGAACACCACCGTGGATACGGTCAAGGTCCCACGGCTGACCGTTTCCGATGTACTCATTGAGTACGAGCGGCTGATACTGCGTCAGAACGCCTACAGTATCAATGCCTGAGTTGATGCAGTTCGACAGCGGAAAATCAATTATTCTGTACTTTGCGCCAAACGGCACGGCAGGCTTTGCTACCGACTGCGTGAGCGCGTACAGACGACTTCCCTGTCCGCCTGCAAGCAACATTGCTACACATTCTTTTTTGTTAAACATTGTCATTCACCAACCATTTATATTATTTTGTTTTCTTGACTGCATTTTCTGCATCGGCAGACTTGTCATCTAGAGCTTTCGGAACGGATTTCTTTCTAACCGGAGCTTTCTTGTGTTTGAAATACATGACCGAAAACGGCGGTATCTCTATAGAAATAGACTGCTCGTAACCGTGCATGGGAACGTCCTGCGTTTTCACAGTGCCGTTAAGATACGGCGAGCCGTCACGCGATGACGAATTTAGCACTTCTGTATATGTTCCCTTGTAAGGAACGCCGAAGCAGTAATTTGATCTGCCGACAGGTACAAAGTTGCAGACTACAACGACCTCGTTGCCTTTTCTGTCGATACGTCTGAATATTATGACGCTCTGTCTGTAGTCGTCGTTGGAGATCCAGTTGAAGCCCTCCCACGAGTAGTCAACCTGCCAGAACGGAGGATTATCTTTATAGAACTTATTCAGAGTTTTTATATAGCTTTGGAAATTCCTGTGATTTTCAAACTCGTCTATCATGAACCATTCAAGACCGTTTTCATAATCCCATTCTCTTACCTGAGCAAATTCGCTGCCCATAAATGTAAGCTTCTTGCCCGGGTGAGCCATCATATACGCCATGAACGCCCTGTCCTGAGCAAACTTTGCATCCATGTCGCCGTACATCTTGTTGATGAGCGAACCTTTTCCGTGAACGACTTCATCGTGCGATATAGGAAGAATGAAGTTTTCCGAGAAAGCATAGAAGAACGAGAACGTAAGCATATCATGGTGAAAGGCCCTGTGTATCGGGTCAAGCGCCATGTATTTGAGCATATCGTTCATCCAGCCCATGTTCCACTTGAAGTTAAAGCCAAGTCCGCCTATGTCGGTAGGCTTTGTAACAAGCGGCCAAGCTGTGGATTCTTCCGCTATCATCAGTGCGTTAGGAAATTCCTTGAACACTGCGGAATTGAGCTTTTTAAGAAATTCTATAGCTTCCAGATTTTCATGACCGCCGTAAACGTTGGGTGTCCACTCTCCGTCACGTCTGTCATAATCAAGATACAACATGGAAGCAACCGCATCTACCCTCAGACCGTCGATATGGAACTTGCTGAACCAGTGTATCGCATTTGAGATAAGGAACGAAATGACCTCATTCCTGCCGTAGTCGAACACTCTTGTTCCCCACGAGAGATGATCTCTCTTTTTCGGGTCGGTGTATTCATAGCAGCATGAACCGTCAAACTCATAAAGTCCCGGGGCATCTTTCGGAAAGTGCGCAGGCACCCAGTCAAGTATAACGCCAATACCTGCCTCATGGAACATATCTATCATTTCCATAAGATCGAACGGCGTACCGAAACGAGAGGTCGGCGCAAAATAGCCTATGCCCTGATAGCCCCACGAACCGTCGAACGGGTATTCCGCAAGCGGCATGAACTCGATATGGGTATAGCTCATTTCTTTGAGATACGGTATTATGCTCTCGGCAAATTTGGTGTAGCTGAAATACATACCGTCGGGGTACTGCCTCCATGAATTAAGGTGTACCTCGTAAATGTTCATAGCGGAATCATATGGATTCGACCTTGCCTTTTCGTCCTGCCACTTCTTGTCCTTCCACTTGTAGGTGTCAAGATCAAATATCTTTGTTGCAGTATTCGGCGCAGTTTCCATATGAACGCCATACGGGTCGGCTTTCAGATGTATCTTGTCATCACAGCCAAGGATACTGTATTTGTACGTGTCATAGATCTTCAGACCGCTTATAAAAGCTTCCCATACCTCGGTATCGGCAATAAGCTCCATCGGGTTTGCGTTATCGTTCCAGTCGTTGAAGTCACCTACGACCGAAACTTTTTTTGCATGGGGCGCCCATACGCGGAAATAATAGCCTTCCACGCCGTCTTTTACTCCTTTGTGAGAACCGAAAAATTCCCCTGCTTTAAAATTCGCACCGTCGTGGAACAAGTATAATGGTATCTGATAATCTTTTGGTATCTGTTTTGAACCTGTCAAAATGTCTACCTCCTATATTTTTATAATATAATTGTACGCCTTTTTAATATTTTTTTCAAGAGTTTTATAGAATGTTCTAATAATCACACATATTTCAACAGGTTCTTTTGGTTATTATGACAAAAATATTACCACAATTTAACATCTATAACAGGTCAAAATTTAGTTAAACCAATGCACAAACTTTTATTACCGCTACAGTCACATCGTCGCGGCGCACTTCACCGCTTTCGGGAACGAAAAAACTTCCTATCTCAGCCGCAAGTTTATCCGAATTTTTATCACCCTGCGCAGCGGCTGATAGAATTGCGTTTTCAGGGCTGTTGCCTATCCCGTCAGATGCAAGTATTATGATATCCTTGTCAAAAAGCTTTACTCGCTCCGATGAAATATCCGTTTCCGAAAGGATCCCCAGCGGTAGTGAATCAAGTGTAAAAGAGCGGATAGTCTCATCTCTTACAAGATAGCTTGAAGCCGCGCCTGCCTTTACAAACTCGCACACGCCGCGCCGCAGATCAAAATGCGCAACATCAATAGTTGAAAATGATTCTTCCCAGCCTTTTACTCTCATCACTGAATTTATCATGCGTATGCCCGTCTGACAGCTTATACCTGCTTTCAGAAGCTTTCTTGCAAGACCCGATGCCAGCATAGAGTCAAGTTTAGCGCGCTTGCCCGTCCCCATGCCGTCAGAAAGCACAACATATTCTTCGCAGGAATTAAGTTCTACAAGCTCCACGGTATCGCCGCAATATATATCGTTGTTGCTAGACGACTGCCACATACCTATCTCTATTTTGTATTCGGGCATAGGCGTAAATATAAGCTTTGTGATCCCATCTGATGAGATGGCGGTGGGCAGTTCCATATCAACGTTAAGTATCTCGCTGACTTCGACAGTCAATTTCACTGTGTCTATCTTGCTGAGATTGGGAATAAAAAGCTCTGCACGGTAGTTTTTATTTTCATCACAGCTTACGCACGCTTTGGCATTTTTGCAGCCGAGCCGCACTGCCGCCGCCCTTACGCGCTCCGAAAGCGACGGATCTACGCTTGACATCTGACATATCCTGTGCGACAGGTCGCTTAGTATGTCTTCCATGGCAGAAAGCTGCTGAGTTACCACTTCGCGCAGCTCACCTGCCCTTACACCGTTTGTGTACTCATACAGCTTTTCCTGATAGCCTGAATTGAACGCCTTAGTAAGCTCTCCGGTTTTGCGGCATTCGGGCATACACGCCGAAACATCGGTACTGCGTATTTTTCCGTATCTTTCTACCTTTTCTTCAAGGCTTGTAAAAGCGCTTACCGTTTCGCCGAGGTTTTCTTTCCAACAGCTTTTGCAGCCTGCGCACTCAAGGCATACTCTGTTGCCTGCGATTGTTTGTATGTCCGTCTGAACCGACTTTTTTCTGATAACTTCGGCTATCTCGTCAAGCTGGTTTCGTATGCCGCCCAAAGTCTTAGATGCAAAATTAAGCCGAGAAGAAGCAGCTTGTCCTACTATGCTTATGGC
>CANRDG010000075.1 GCA_947629275.1 uncultured Clostridia bacterium
TTCTTGTCAACAACTTTCAGCTTCGCTCCCGGCAGTTCTTCGCCGTTCGTGATATCTTTCTTGGATATCTCAACTTTCGTCGGCTTGGTTTCTTCTGTCTCTTGCGGCTTCTTGCTGTCGAACATCTCAACCGTTGTCAGCGTTCCGTCAGCCTTTACCGTGAACTTAACTTCCTCGGCTGTCAGGTATCCGTCAGGCGCAGTCTCCTCAATGAGCGTGTACGTCTCGCCTGCCTCGAATACATCTTCAAAGTATGTCGGCTTGTCGGTAGATATCCATTCTTTTATTACCTTGCCGTTCTTGTCAACAACTTTCAGCTTCGCTCCCGGCAGTTCTTCGCCGTTCGTGATATCTTTCTTGGATATCTCAACTTTTGTAGGCTTAGGCTTTTCGGGTTCTTGCTGTTTCTTCTTGTCAGTCATCTTAACTTCTACAGTCTCGCCTGCCGCAGGAGCAGTGAACTTAACGTCCGCAGCTTTTTCGTAACCCTCGGGAGCATCCAGCTCTCTGAGAATATAATCTTTTCCTGCTTCAAGTTCTATCTCTTTTGCCTTGCCGTCAGTCGTCCAGCTTGTAACTTCCTTGCCGTCGCAAAGCACCGCAAGTTCTGCACCTGCCAAAGGCTTTCCGTCCTCGTCAACTTTCAGTATAGATGCCTTGGGCTTCTCTTTTGGCTTTTCAGGTGTCTTCTTGTCGATCATCGTCCATGTTACAGTACCCTCTGTCGGCGCTGTAAACTCCATATCATCTGCAAGTTCGTAACCCTTGGGAGCTTCTTTCTCTTTCAGCGTGTACTTTTCGCCCGAAACAACATTCATCTCGTGCGGCTCGCCATTTGTAGTCCATTCATCTACCATGCCTGATTTATCCCAAAGCTGAAGCCGTGCGCCCTTAAGAGGGTCTCCGTTCTCGTCCACCTTTTGCACTTTCACCTTGGAAGTTTTCAAACGGTTCACAAAGTCGTATTTTCCTACCTGCTGTCCGGCGTATCCGGCAGTGGTACCCTCATCTACCGTGTATTCTATCTCATTGCCGTCCGCATCAAACTTCGGCAGATCTGTAAACTCATAAGTCCACACATCACCAATGCCGCTTATGCTTTGTTCATCATAAAGTTTACCATTGGCATAAAGGTGTATTTTAAGAGTTTTAGGTCTTTTCTTTTCCTTGTCGCTGTTGTCCACCCACGTTTTCGTGCCTGATACATTTACCGTTTCAAGGTGTATGTTTGTTATCGTAAGCGGTACAACTTCTATAATATTGTTCTCATCTGGTGAATTATTGGTAAGATCGGTATGTCCGCCCTCATACTCTACAGAATAACCGTCAATATTTATTTCCTCAATATCATATTTATAATGGTTTACCCCGTCATAGGTAACAAGCTTAGGTATGGTAAACGTCCACTGGTCGTCTTCTATTATGCAGTAGATGTCGCAGTCATCACCCGTTCCTATTTTGTATGTGATAGGTTCTCCTACTACAGCGCCTGTGTCACTGTTCTTTTTTGTCAGCTGCAAAGTGATCTCTTTCGGCTGGGTATATCCGTCCATGTTCTCCCATATCTTAGTACCTTTTACCGTCAGATACTTAAGATTACTGTCTGCATATATATAGAATTTTGATCTGTATGCGCTTGAACTCATATGAACGGTGTTTCTCGCAGTAGCATTATTGCTTCCTGTAAGGCTTATAACGTTGCCGAAACGCTGTTCAGCATCTTCGACATTCTCATTAAGCTGCGCACGGTCAACATATACTTTATAGACTATATCATATTTCTTCTGATTTTCCAGTTCAAAAGTCACCTTTTGCTTGTTTTTGCTGACCTTAACTCTGTCATTTTCAATACCGCTTATTACGCCCCCGAATGTCATACCGTAGCCCAAGTTATCTACCGCTTCAAGCTCTTTAAGCAGCGGCTTACCGTTTTCGTCGGTATCGCCTATTATCTCCGCGTTCTCATTTATCTTTACTTCATATGTTATAAAATACTTAGTCTCGCCGTTTACTTCTTCTTCCTCGGCAATAATGTTGCCGCTTTCGTCTACAGCCTTCTTCAAAATGCTCTTGTTCAGTATCTTCGGATTTTCGATCGTAATGTTCTGATTCGCAGTAACATCACTTGCCACAAGCTCATCGTTAAAGCTTACGTCAGCGGTGTTGCGAACCGTCACAGACGAAGTACCGCTTTCATTCGGTCTGTAGTAATCCATTTGGAATTCCTGCTCGTATTCCTTGGACACGTAAGTCGAATATGTCAGCCACAAATGCCATTTGCCGTCGCTTTCCGCCTGTTCTTTAAGTTTCGCAAGCATCTCCTTGCTTACCGTTATGGTGAACACAGCTTGCCTGCTGCCTTTTTCCTGACTTACTGTAATGTCCTTGCCGACTTGGTAATAAGAGGCATTGCCGTAGTTACCGTTCGCTGCGCCCCATACATACTGATCCACTTCAAAATACTTCGGCAAAGTGTCAACTACCGTAAAGGTGTCGCCAACTTCAAGAGTATCATCAACACTATTAAGACCGTCTATCTTTATGCTCCACAACAGTGGGTGAGCAAGACCCGTAAGATCAAATATATCATGTACCGACCATTCATATTCAGCCGTCTTGCTTACAACGAACTGCGGCACCTTTATATATTCATCATATTTTACTATAGGAGTTTTTTCTCCGTCAAGTTCAAGTTCAAACTGTGCCTTATTATAGATATACATCGTCGGGTCGATATTTGTTATCTTATTGCCTGAAGCATCTACAGCCTGAGTCTGATAAGTTATAGTTACCTTCTCACCCTTGTGCTTTGACAAAAATTCGGGAGAAAGCTCAAATTCAATACTGCCGTCATATAATACGCTGCAGTATTCGTTTTCGCCATCATTATGCCATTCACGTTTTTTGCACGCCTCCGAATATGAGCTGCCGTTTATTTTCAGCGTGTTAAGGAGCACAGTGTGATTTAAGTACCGCATATCCCAATTCTTTGTCGTATCTGTAAGTTTCAGCTTTGTCGTATCTGCATCAGGCAGGGTAACGTTAACTTTCCAGCTGATACGACCGCCCGACAGCATCTCAACAAGCTCCTTATCTATTGCGCCCACGCCAACGCCTTTAACCGTCAGCTCACCGACTTTGTCTACGGTATACTTGTCTTTTACAATTTTCGGGAATTCTACTGTTATATGGTTTTTGACCTGCGTGTCAGCCGGAGACGACAAAACACTGTCTTCAAGCTTTGTTTCATAAGTGTATTCGTAAACGCCATTGCCCTTATCCGTAAACAAAGATTTAGGTATATTATAGCTGCCGTCACTGTTTTTTGTAACGCCTTCAAGTCCATCAAACGCCGCCGCAATATTGCTGTCCGGCGTGTCAGAAACCGTGAAGGTCTTGCTTTCTTCGGGAACGCCCTCGCTTCCCAGTATGTTCAGATAAACTCTTATAGTCCACTTAATGGTGTCCGAGCCCTCTGCCATGCTGCCTGATTTATCTGCGCTCGGCATCTCAGCGCTGCCATATGCCGAACCTTTTGCAGATTTGCTGTCATTGTCTGCAGTGGCTTCAACATTATTGGCTTTTTTATTGTAGTCGTCCTGTTTCTCAGGGTCAATTTTTATCGAGTATGTAACAGTCGCCTGCTCACCTTTCTTTAATGTGATGTCACTGCCAAGCTCAAATTTGTCTCCGCTATGCTTGTCACCCAGCGTATGAGTTTTTCCGTCAGGCGTAGTTACCGTAACATTATGTATTACATCGTCCGCATAAAAGCAGTCATCACCGTATTGGAACGTATCGGTAAGTTTAAGATCCTTAAGGTCTTCAGTCCACGAGCCCACATTCACCGAAAAATCTGCATAATACGCACTTGTTTCAGTGTCATAATGCGTTTTGCTGAAATTTTTCTGAACATACATCTTTCCTGTTTTGGGCGTGTATACCGCCTTGTATGTCTTTTCAAAGAACTGTACTTCAACTTCTCCGTTTGACGGTATCTCTTCTTCTTTTATGTCAAGTTCGCCCATAACTAAACCGCCGCCGCCGTAATGCTGGGTGTTTCCCGACTGTTCTTCATCTTTGCTTATCGAGTTTATGGTTATATACACCTTTTGCCCGTCAAACCTGTAAGAACCTGTCAAACCTTTGTTGTTGGTCACACTGTTCTCGCCCTGCGTAGTTATGTTTATGTCATGCAGCTGCTTTGAAAGATCAACTTCCAATGTGACAGGGGCCTTGATATCTCCTTTTACAAGTTTGTCAACAAAATCCTGATCCAGTGTCCAGTCAAACTGAAATCTCACTCCTGTCTTTCCGAAATTTACAGAGCCGTATTCATTTACGCTCACCCAATTGCCCTGCTCATCTTGCAGCTGCAGATTGCTGCCCGTAACGTTGACATGACTTGTACCGTCAATATTAACATCTTCCGCCGCGCTTGCCGTTATTGCCGACGGCACCACGCAAGAGAGCATAACCGCTATTGCCATAAAAGCGGCTAAAACTCTGTTTTTAAGCTTTTTTGCAACGCTTGTTTTCATGACATATCATACTCCTTTGTTAATAATTTATTTATTATTTTTAGCAAAATACATAAATTTTACTTCTATAAATAATAATAACATAGTCAAAATGATAAGTCAATAGCTTACAAAATTTTAATAAAATCTGAACAACTTTCATGCCTGTTTTTTGTTCATATTTAAGACATAGTCGAGCTACTCTCCGTAAGGCGTGCGAAGTTTTTCAATGGCGCGCTTTTCTATCCGAGAAACATACGACCGAGAAATACCCAGCTTTTTCGCTACCTCTCGCTGCGTTAAAGCCGCACCGCCGCCCAAACCGTACCGAAGAATAATTATCTCCTTCTCGCGCTCGTCAAGCAGGTCGTTTATGTAACCGTACAACCGCTCCGAGTTTATCTTTATGTCTACCTCCTCGGCAATGTCAGATCTGTCCGCAAGAATGTCAGCCAAAGACAGCGTGTTGCCGTCCTTGTCAGTGTCCAAAGCCTCGCCGAAATAAACCTCCGATGATGTCTTTCTCAGCGAGCGAAAATGCATGAGTATCTCGTTTTCAACGCACCTGCTGCCGTATGTCGCAAACCGCGTGCCTTTCGTGTGGTCAAAAGTCCCCACCGCCTTGATAAGCCCTATAGTTCCTATCGAAATAAGGTCATCAACGTCCGATGCCGCAGCATAGTATTTCTTTATAATGTGCGCCACCAGCCGCAGATTGTGGCTTATCAGCTTCTCCCTCGCCTCCTTAGCATCTTTGCCGCCCTGCGACATCTTCTCAAAACATTCGCGCTCCTCTTTCGCCGAAAGCGGCTTCGGGAACGCCCCCATGCTGTCAAAGTGCAGCGCAAACAACAGCAAATTCTTTGCAAAAAGTTCAATAAGCGCGTCCAGCATATATGCCCCTCCATGTGTTTTTCTGTACTATTATTATATAGAGAGGACATATTTCGGAGAACCGCGCTTGCAATTTTCGCGGCAGTATGCTATAATACTATTTGTGACTATTAAACTCTTTTTGGGAGGTTTTTTTATGAAAGATATTTTGCTTACAGGCGACAGACCTACAGGACCGCTTCACCTCGGTCATTATGTTGGCTCTTTGAAAAACCGTGTCGCTCTGCAAAATACGGGAAAATATGAGCAGTATGTAATGATCGCAGACATTCAGGCGCTTACAGATAACGCCAACGATCCGCAGAAAATACGCAATAATCTGCTCGAAGTAACGCTTGACTACCTCGCCGCAGGTTTGCAGCCCGATAAAACAACTATGTTCATTCAGTCGCATATTCCCGCGCTTTTCGAGCTGCCTATGTTCTATTCGAACCTCGTTACCATGTCAAGACTGGAGCGCAACCCGACCGTCAAAAACGAGATAAAGCTGCGCGGCTTTGAGAGAAATCTCCCCGTCGGCTTTATGACGTACCCGATAAGTCAGGCGGCGGATATAACAGCGTTCAAAGCAAAGTTCGTACCCGTCGGCGACGACCAGCTTCCTATGCTCGAGCAGGCAAGAGAGATAGTTTCCGCGTTCAACAGAACATATAACTGTGATGTCCTCGTCGAGCCGCAAGCGATACTGCCTGAAAACAGCGAGTGTTCAAGGCTCGTCGGTACGGACGGCAACGCAAAAATGAGCAAGTCTCTCGGCAACTGTATATATCTGCGCGACGACGAAAAGACCGTCAAGCAGAAAATAATGTCGATGTATACCGACCCCGAGCATATAAACGTCAGCGACCCCGGTCATACCGAGGGCAATACCGTTTTTGCGTATCTCGATGCATTCTCAACGCCCGAGAGTTTTTCGGCGTATACCACAGAGTACGCGAATTTAGAGGAAATGAAAGAGCATTACCGCCGCGGAGGACTGGGCGATATGAAGTGTAAAAAGCTTCTCAACAGCATAATGCAGGATATTTTGAAGCCTATTCGAGAGCGCAGGGAGGAGTACGCCAAGGATAAGGGGTATCTGCTCGATATGCTCGCGCAGGGCGTAGATAAAGCGAACGAGCGCGCAACGCAAACGCTTGATGAAGTCCGCGCCGCAATTGGCATTGACTATCTGAAAAACAGGGAATTTTTCTTGCAATAAGAAGTAAAAACGGTTCTACTCGTTTGAGCAGAACCGTTTTTGTGTGTATTATTCGCGCTTACGCGCCACCTGCGGAGCTGTTCACCGCCCACAGTACGCAAAAGTATTAAACCCTGTCAAGAAACTAAAAGTTTTCGATTGACCCTTTTTCAAAAGGGTCATCAGGTCGAGGGGCGAGCCCCTCGTCGCCGTCCGCAGACGGCGAAAGCCCCTACAACGTGCGCTCAGAAAAAGGTGAATTGTGAAATAGTCCGGTGGACTATTTCACAATGAGGACAGCGACTGCCATGCAGTCGCGAGAAGAATTATTTCGCCCCCAAATTTAAAAGCGAAATAATTCTTCGGGCGTTCCCTTTGGGAACGCTAATCCCTTGCAAGAGATGGATTTTCCTAGTTGTAGCGCAACGCTCTCTTTTCGCGTTCCATTCTGGAACGCCAAACTAAGTGAAAAGCCCCAACATCTTGCCTCTTGCTTCTAGGTGTAAGCCGCAGAAAAAACGGCTTCACGCAAAAGCAGTGAAACCATTTCTTACTTCTGACATCTAACTCCTTACTTCTAATAGCTAAATATTCTTCCACGCGCCGCCAAAAAACCACGCCCTCTCAGTAACGCTTTTGAACGTTTTGAGAGGGCGTTTGTATTTGCGTGAAACGCTTATAAATTTATATTTCCTTTTTAGAATTTCTGATATAAATTGCCGATGTTATAACAACCGTTAGAATAAGAATATGCAAAATAGTATGATAAACATCGGGGATATATCCTCCATCAATTTCAAGCCACTTTATAGCCCCTGAAAAATATTTTATCTTACCTTCAAGTGAACCCATTATCCCTTTACCAAAAATAGTATACCATTCGTGACATAAAAATTGAATTACAAACCATAATGATGTCCATACCGCAACAGCCCATTTCCCTACGTTTTCCTTAAATATAAATAATATCATCGCCGCTAAATAAATAAGGAAAAAAATTCCGTCATCCTTATATGAGCGTGTAACTAAATAAGTATTATTGAAATAGATACCTGTCATATCAAGGGAAAACCAGAACAGAAGTAATATTTGAGGTATTATACAATATCTTTTCTTCATTCTTTACCCCCTAGAGCCCGATTTTATTAAGATACTAACATTATTATACCCTGCCCACCACACACGCTTTTGAACGTTTTGAGAGGGCGTTTGTATTTGCGTGAAACGCTTATTAAGATAAATAGAAATTTAATATCCAATCAATGATCTCGATCATTGTATTTCCCCTATTTTCTACACTTCCGATCATTAGTTTTTCAAACCACTCTTGACATGGAATGAGTTTTAATTTTGAATATCTACGATATAAACTGCTTGACGGGGGGATTGGCATTTTATTGACTGCCCAGACTCCTTCTAACACTTTCCATGTGTTTGTTGCGACAAGATAGGAGATCAGTAAAACATCTTGTTTTGAAAATGCAGATTTCAATTTCAGCCTTGTACTTTTCAACCAGTAGCAAATTTCGGATTGCTCCTTTTTTGAAATACAATAATGTTCCAGTACAGTTTCTGCATATGCAATGATTTCTTGTGCTTTTCCATTATCATATTCAATCTTCGCATCAAGATATTTATATATCTCCATTGGATTGCTTTTCAACTTATCAATAGCCTTATCAAAAGTGGTATAATGTATTTCAACTAAAACACCATCAATTAGTTGTGATATAAAGTCATTCCTTTTTCCAAGTACGATAATATCCAAATCAGACAAATCGGTAGCAGTACCATATGCAACAGAACCATTTAACAATACAGCATCAATGGCAGTATCTTTTTTAAACTCTAAAACCAGGTTGTTGAATATTTCCAATTGCTTACGCATAGTTTCACCTTTTCTGTTTCCGTGTAACATCTCTATTTTATAAATCCCGATTTATATAAATACACTAACATTATTATATCCTGCTTACCTCACACGCTTTTGAACGTTCTGAGAGGGCAGTTGTATTTGCGTGAAACGCTTATTATG
>CANRDG010000076.1 GCA_947629275.1 uncultured Clostridia bacterium
ACATTGAGTTTCCGTTGAGCAGCTGTGCATATGTTCGGCTGCACGACGACGAAGACCTGTTTGCCGATACAGAATAAGGAGGAATTGAAAAAAATGAAAAACGAGATCAAAGCACAACAGAAAAGCGAGTTTTTTGAGGGATTCAGACTTCTTGCAAAAAAGCACGGCATATCAGCTTCCGAGCTTGCCTCGATAGCCGCAAATAACATCGCCGCCAAGGTAAGGGAGGACTACCCCGACTGCGGCAATATATCCGTAAAAATAGATGCGGAAGAAAACAAGGAAAAGGTCGATATAAGAATTGTAAAGACCATAGTTGCAAACGGCAGCGTCAAAGACAACGGCAACGAGATAAGCCTCGACGATGCAAAAGAGATCTCACGTTCTGCGGATATAAATAAAAATGTGCGTATAAAAGTGCCTGCCGCGCGCTACCTTGAAGAATTAGCCGAGCATTGTGCAAGAGCAAGACGTGAGGCGGAGTTTTTCATAAGCATGAAACTGCTTGCCGAGAAAAACCAGATAGCCATTGACGACCTTGCCGACAATATCGGTCAGAACATTCTCAAAGCGGCTAAAAAATATTACCCCGGCAGCGAGGATATCCGTGTTGAAATTGATACGCAGAAAGAAACGTTTGACGTTAAACTTGTAAAGAAGATAGTCGAGGGCGAGCCCGAAGACCCTGCCAACGAAATAAGCCTTGAAGAAGCCAAAACGCTCGATGAAAATGCAGAGATCGGCGGCGAGAATGTTACACTGCTGGATACCACAACTTTCAACAGAGTTACCACTTCAAGCGCAAAGCAGTCTATAAAGCAGGATATACGTATGTTTGAAAGAGAAAGACTGCTCTCCCAGTTCGATTCCAAGCGCGAAGAATGTGTCGCAGCCGTTGTTACAAAGGTAGAGCCTGCAACGCTCAATGCGATAGTTACTATCGACGGCAGCGAGGCGTACCTGAGAAGAAACGAGCAGATACCCGGCGAAACCCTGAAAGCAGGCGACAGCATACAGGTATATGTTGAAACCATTTCAGACAGCGAAAAACGCCCCGCAATAAAAATTTCCCGTACCAAGCGCGAAATGGTAAGAAAGCTTTTTGAAAGAGAAGTTCCCGAAATTTACGACGGCATAGTTGAGATTAAGTCGGTCGCAAGAGAGGCAGGCTCGCGTACAAAACTTGCGGTGTGCAGCAAGGATAAAAACGTTGACGCTGTAGGCTCCTGCATTGGGCCCAAGCATACAAGAATTTCAGCGGTCATCAAAGAGCTGAAAGGCGAAAAGATAGATGTTATCCCCTATTCGGAGGACGATGCCGAATTTATCGCAAACGCCCTTTCGCCTGCTCAGGTACTGCGTGTTGATATCCTCGATGAGGAGATAAAGAGCTGCCGCGTGGTAGTACCCAACAACCAGCTGTCGCTCGCAATAGGCAATAAGGGTCTCAACGCCAAACTTGCCCACCACCTTACAGGATATAAGATAGACATAGTACCCGAAACACCCGTAGAGGAGTAAAGGGAGCTTTATGAAAGTAAGAAAAATACCTATGCGTATGTGCCTCGGCTGCGGCGAAATGAAGCCGAAGAAAGAACTTGTCCGCATAGTAAGATCCCCCGAGGGCGATATCTCTATAGATCTTACAGGTAAAAAATCGGGCAGAGGCGCATATATATGCAAAAATGCCGAATGCCTCGAAAAGGCAAGAAAAGCGCGCAAACTTGAAAAAAGCTTTTCCTGCCAAATAGAGCAGTCGGTCTACGATACAATGGAGGCGGAACTTAAAAGTGCCGAATAATAGTGCAAAAGGTATGGGCGGTCTGTTTTCGATGTGCCGCAGGGCAGGCAAGCTTTGTATGGGCATGGATATGGTGAAAAATGCCTGTGCAAGCGGCGAAGCGTGCGGCGTTTATGTCGCAAGCGATATCTCGGAAAAATCGCTCAAAGAAGCAAAGTATATCTGCTATAAAAACGGCGTTAAGCTTTATGCCACAGATATGGATATGCAGCAGATAGCAGATACCGTCGGCAAACGATCGGGCATTTTGGCAGTGTGCGATAAGGGCTTTAACAAAAAAGCTTCTTCATCGTTTAGTGAGATACCCATAGACCCCACCGCGTTCCGGTCGTGATTTTCATTTCAGAGAGGAGTATAGCCTATGGCAGCAAAGGCAGTCAAAAAATATAAAGTAAGCGATCTGGCTAAGGATATATGTGTCAGCAATAACGAAGTCGTTCAGCTTCTTGCAAACGCATTCGGAGACAGCGGTAAAAAGCCTGCTTCATCGCTAAGTGACGAGGAGATAAATTACGTCCTCGAGTTTTATACGCAAAAAACACAGGTAACAGGTTTTGAAGAATATTTCGCGGCAAAAACAACTTCCAAAAAACCTGCGGAAAAGAAGAAAAAAGAACCCGAAGAAAAGGCAAAGCCCAAGGCGGAAGAAAAGGCTGAAAAAGCAGAAAAGGCAGAAAAGACGGATAAGAAAGCCGCTGAAAAACCTGCCGCGCCTGTTCAAAAACAAAAGCCCAAAAAGGAAGTCGCCAAGAAGAAAAACTCGGGTCAGAAAATACTTTTCGGCGGAAAGAGCGACGACAATTCAAAGGGATACACCGTTTCGGAGGGTACAAAAGATACCAAGCGCAAGACCGTAGATACAAGAGGCTCGTATATAGAGCTTGATAAGTATAACGAAAGATACGATAACCTTGCCGACAACAGAAACCACGGCGGAAGTAAAGACAACTTCACCAAGAAGCAGAAGATAACCCAAAAATCGCAGCAGTATAAAAAGCAGCAGCACTCAAAGAAAGAGAGCGAGAGCGAAAAAGACCGCCTGCGCAGACTGGAGCTTGAAAAGGCAAGAAAACAGCAGCTCAAGGTAATGATACCCGATGAAATAGTCGTTTCAGACCTTGCCGCAAGACTGAAAGTTACAGCTACCGAAGTTATCAAAAAGCTTATGATGCTCGGCGTTATGGCATCTATAAATGAAGTGATAGACTTCGATACCGCGGCGCTTGTTGCAGACGAAATGGGCGCTAAGTATGAAAGAGAAGTACACGTTACCATTGAGGAGCGACTTATAGTTGACGAGGAGGACAAGGAAGAAGACCTCGTTGAAAGATGCCCCGTTGTTGTAGTTATGGGTCACGTTGACCACGGTAAAACGTCTATTCTTGACAGAATACGCCATGCAAATGTAGCAGACGGCGAGGCAGGCGGTATAACACAGCATATCGGCGCTTATCAGGTAAAAGTAAACGGCAAGGATATCACATTCCTCGATACCCCGGGTCATGAGGCGTTCACATCAATGAGAGCAAGAGGCGCTAACATCACAGATATTGCGATACTCGTTGTTGCAGCCGACGACGGTATTATGCCGCAGACCGTTGAGTCCATAAACCACGCAAAGGCGGCAGGCGTTTCAATAATAGTTGCAATTAACAAAATGGATAAAGTCGGCGCAGACCCCGACAAGGTAAAGCAGGAACTTACCAAGTATGACCTCGTTGTTGAGGACTGGGGCGGCGACGTTATAGCTGTTCCTGTATCCGCTAAAACAGGCGAGGGCATAGACGAGCTGCTTGAAAATATCCTGCTCGTAGCCGAAGTTAAGGAGCTCAAAGCCAACCCCAACAAGCTTGCAAAAGGTACTGTAGTTGAGGCAAGGCTCGATAAGGGCAAAGGTCCTGTCGCTACCGTGCTAGTTCAAAACGGCACACTTAATTTGGGCGATATAATAATAGCCGGCACAGCAGTGGGCAGAATAAGAACAATGACCAACGATAAAGGTCAGCAGGTAACAAAAGCAGGTCCGTCATGCCCCGTTGAGATAACAGGTCTTGCTGAAACACCTGCCGCAGGCGATATTTTCAACGCCGTTGCAGATGAAAAACTTGCAAGAGAACTCGTTGAGCAGAGAAAGCATAAAGCCAAGGAAGAAGAGTTCAACCAGTATCAGAAAGTAACTCTCGATAACCTGTTCGCGCAGATCTCGGAAGGCGAAATGAAAGAACTGCCTATAATAGTAAAAGCAGACGTTCAGGGTTCTGTAGAAGCCGTAAAACAATCTCTTGAAAAACTTTCAAACGAAGAAGTAAGAGTAAAAGTTATACACGGAGGCGTGGGAGCTATATCCGAAAGCGACGTTATGCTCGCATCTGCTTCAAACGCTCTGATAGTAGGCTTTAACGTAAGACCCGACCCCGTAGCAAAAGCAAACGCAGAGCACGACGGCGTTGACATAAGACTTTACAGAGTAATTTATGACGCTATTGAAGAAATAGAAAGCGCCATGAAAGGTATGCTCGCGCCCAAGTTCAGAGAGAGCGATACCGCAAGAGTTGAAGTGCGACAGGTATATAAGATCACAGGCGTGGGCAACGTTGCAGGCTCTTATGTCCTCAGCGGCAAGATAGGCAGGAACGACCTTATCAGAGTTGTGCGTGACGGCATAATTATAGCCGATGACAAGATGAGTTCTCTCAAACGTTTCAAAGACGACGTGAAGGACGTTGCCGCAGGCTATGAGTGCGGCATAACGCTCGAAAAGTTCACCGACATCAAAGAGGGCGACATATTCGAGGCTTATGTAATGGAGGAATATCAAGAATAATGGCTAATTTTAAAGCAGGCAGAATGTCGGGCGACATACGCAGGATAATATCCGCAAAAATGCGCGACCTCAAAGATCCCCGTATAAAAAACGCCGAAATGCTTACCGTTGTGCGCTGCGACGTATCTTCTGACGGCTCGTACTGCAAAACGTATATATCGTCGTTTGAGGGGTACGCAAGCGCAAAAGAGGCTGTAAAGGGCTTAAACAGCGCCAAAGGCATTTTAAAACGCGAAATATCCAACGTTTTAAAACTTCGCAAATGCCCCGAGCTTGAATTTATCGCAGACGATTCAATGGAGCATTCCGCGCATATAAACCAGCTTTTGAAAAGCGTTCTGCCCGAAAATAGCGGCGAGGAGGGCGAAGATGATGACATTTGATGAAATTGCGGCTTTTCTTAAAGATGAAAGCGTAAACAACTTTATCATACTCACCCATAAAAGCCCCGACGGCGATACTCTGGGCAGCGGTTTTGCCCTTTGCAGGGTGCTGAAAAGCATGGGCAAAAAGGTCAAAGTCTTAGGCAGCGACGGCTTCCCCGACAGGTATTCTTTTCTGTACGACGGCTACAGCGAGGACAGTTGGCAAGATACCGAGCCGCATAAGGTAATAGCGGTAGATATTGCTGACACCATGCTCATGGGCAAAAATCTTGAATACTATACCCACCCCGGCACTGTTGACCTTTGCATAGACCACCATGTTTCAAACAAGATGTATGCTAAACAAACTTATGTTGATGCCAAGGCATCTGCCACAGGTCTTGTGCTTTTTGAGCTTTTTGGCTTTATGGAAATTGACATCGACAAGCAGACCGCTGTGTGCCTCTATACCGCGATAGCCACCGATACAGGCTGTTTTAAGTATGAAAATACCACACCGCGCGCACATATCGCGGCAGCGGCGCTTATGGAAAAAGGCGTTGACTACACACGTATAAACCGCCTTATGTTCGATATAAAAAGCCGTAGACGGATCGAAGTCGAGCAGGCAGCTTTGGCACATCTCGATCAGGCTGTCGGCGGCAGAGTTACGCTTATATGCGTTACCAAAGAGCTTTTAGAAACCAGCGGCGCAGACGAGGCTGAAATATCGGGTCTTTCGGCTGTTCCTCTCACGGTAGAGGGAACGGACGTAGGCATTACTATCCGTTATAAAGATGATGACCGTTATAAGCTCTCGGTACGCACGACCGACAAAGCAGACGCGTCTGCCATATGTAAGGAATTTGGCGGCGGCGGTCACATACGCGCGGCAGGGTGTGAGATCTGCGCCCCTCTTGATGAAGTAAAGCGCATGATAACCGAATCTGCGCAGAAACATCTGTCATAACATTATGAGTAATATTAACGATAACATCTGCGGTATAATACCAGTAAATAAGCCGCAGGGGTGGACATCTTTTGACGTAGTCGCCAAGCTGCGCGGCATACTTCACATCAAAAAAATAGGTCACAGCGGAACGCTCGACCCCATGGCAACAGGCGTTCTGCCGGTGTTTGTCGGCAAGGCAACGCGCGCTTGCGATATCATACCTATAGACAGCAAAAGCTACCTCGCAGGCTTTAAAATGGGCGTAAGTACCGATACGCAGGACATCACGGGAAATGTGCTTGAAACCGGCGATAAACTGCCATCTTTTGAAGAAATAAAAGAGGCTGCAAGCTGTTTTCTCGGCGATATAATGCAGCTGCCGCCAATGTATTCTGCCGTTAAGGTAGACGGCAAAAAGCTGTATCAGCTGGCAAGGCAGGGCAAGACCGTGGAGCGCACCCCGAAACCACGCCGCGTTGAAAAAATAACAGTGCGCGAGTATAATAATGCGACCGGCGAGGGCGTTTTGTATGCCGAAGTCAGTAAAGGTACTTATGTACGCACGCTGATAAACGACATCGGCGAAAAACTCGGCTGCGGCGGCTGTATGACAAGCCTCGAGAGGCTTTCGGCGGCAGGCTTTGTAAAAGCGCAGTGCTATACTTTGCAGCAAATTCAAACCATTGTAGATGAGGGCAAGCTCTCGCAGATAATAATACCCGTAAGCAGCGTTTTTACAGCGTTTTATGATGAACTTACCTTGGGCGAGCGTGCGGCGGCTATGTATAAAAACGGCGTTAAACTGCATGGCAAGCAGGCAGGCATAAAAAATGCCGCTCTTGCAAACGGCGTAACATTTATAGTGTGCGACAGCGAAGATAATTTTTTAGGTCTTGCGCGATACAGCGCGGAAACGGACGAGCTTTTGAGCGTGCGCAACTTTTACTGAGTTTTAGGTGTATGATATGAATGTTATAAACGACCTCAAAAATATAAACTTTTCAGCCGCCTCCACCGTTACGGCTGTGGGCATATTCGACGGCGTACATATCGCTCACAGGCGCGTTATAAACACCGCCGCCGCTCTTGCCAAAAGCTTGGGCGCGCAGTGCTGTGTTTTCACCTTCGATACAAAGTCTGTCAGCACAAAAAGCGGCACACCGCTTCTCACCGAAGACGAAAAACTTCGCCGCCTTGAAAGCAGCGGCGCGCAAACGGTTGTTTCGCTCGATTTTTCATCGGTGCGCGATATGCAGCCGCGCAGCTTTATAAACGACGTTCTTCTTAATAAAAATGCTCTGAACTGCCGCATGATAGTTTGCGGAAAAGACCTGCGCTTTGGCAAAAATGCCGAGGGCGATATACAGCTTCTTGAAACGCTTTGCACCAAAGCAGGCGTGACTGTAATTGCTTTAGAACTTATGCAGTCAGACGGCGAGGTAATTTCAACAACGCGCATTAAAAAGCTGTTTGAAAACGGCGAATGTGAAAAAGCAAATGAACTTCTCGGCGAAGATATATGCTATACCTTGCCGGTTGCCCACGGCAACGAAATAGGCAGAAAAATGGGCTTTCCTACAATAAATCAAACCTTCCCGAAAGGTCTTTTCCTGCCGCTTTATGGGGTGTATTGCTCCAAAACAATTATAAACGGCAAGGAATACCAAAGCGTTTCAAATATCGGCGTAAAACCGACCATAGGCAGCAATGGACCTTGCATAGAAACGCACCTTTTTGATTTTTCAGGCGATATATACGGCGAGAGCGTTACAGTAAGCCTGAAAAGCTTTCTTCGCAGCGAGCAGCGTTTTGAAAGCCGCGAGCAGCTCTTTGAGCAGATAGCCAAAGACAAACAGCGCGCCTTGGAATATTTTAATACTGCTAAATAACGAAAGGACGGTAATATAAAAATGGACAAAAAAGTAAGAACGAGATTTGCTCCCTCCCCCACGGGCTATATGCACATAGGCAACTTGCGCACCGCGCTTTTTACCTATCTTATAGCAAAGAAAAACGGCGGCGATTTTATCCTCCGTATCGAGGATACCGACCGCGAACGTTACGTTGAGGGCGCTGTAGACGTCATCTATAACACCCTGCGCGATGTAGGTCTTAACTGGGACGAGGGGCCCGACATAGGCGGCCCTGTAGGCCCTTATGTGCAGTCTGAAAGAATGGGAATGTTCAAACAGTATGCAGAAGAACTTGTAAAAAAAGGCGAGGCGTATTATTGCTTTTGCGATAAAGACAGGCTTGCAGAACTTCGCGATATCCAGCAGGCAAGCGGTTTAACACCGATGTACGATCGTCACTGCCGCGACCTTAAGCCCGAGGAGATACAGAAAAACCTCGATGCAGGCATACCATACGTTATCAGGCAGAAGATACCCACCGAGGGCACTACCACTTTTCATGATGAAATTTACGGCGACATAACCGTTGAAAATTCCACGCTCGACGACCAGATACTTCTCAAAGCCGACGGTATGCCCACATATAACTTTGCAAACGTCGTTGACGACCACCTTATGGGTATAACGCACGTTGTCAGGGGCAATGAATATCTTGCCTCCGCACCCAAGTATGAGCTTTTGTATAAGGCTTTCGGCTGGGAAGTACCCAAGTATATACACGTTGAGCATATAATGAAAGACAAGCAGCATAA
>CANRDG010000077.1 GCA_947629275.1 uncultured Clostridia bacterium
GCGGCAAAGGAAGATGCCGAAAAGGCTGCTAAAGTGCTGTGCGAAGAAATGAAAAAGGCTGTTACTTTAGATGTTCCAATTCCTGCGGACGTCGGCAAGGGCGAAAGCTGGTATGATGCAAAGCAGTAAAAACTATTGCAATAGCGATAAATTTATGATATAATATAAGTTATACTTTTTACTTTCAGGGTGATCTTATATGAATGTTACTATAAAAGATGTTGCCAAGGCTGCCAATGTTTCGGTGGCGACTGTTTCAAGGGTGCTGAACGGCAGCGCAAGCGTTTCTAAAGAATCAACGCAGAGGGTGAATGATGCGATAAGGGATCTGAAATACAGCCCGAACTTTTTGGGGCGCAACCTTCGCAAATGCGTTACCAACAGGATACTGGTAATTCAGCCGTCGTCGGATCATTCGCTGTATGCAAAAATAATAGCGGGCATGAGCGACGAGGCTGAAAAGGTGGGTTTTGACATAGTTACGGCTATTTCAAATGACAGCAGAGAATCCGAAAAAAGGCAGATGGATATGCTTTACAACCGCACTGTTGACGGCGCTGTGCTGCTGGGTACTTCTCTTGACAAGGATACCATTAACAGCATTGCAGAGAATTTTAACATTGCGCTTTGCTGCGAGAGCGTTCACGGCGCTGATGTGCTCACTGTGGTAGTTGACGACGAGGCAGGCGGCTATGATGCGACCACGGCGCTTATTAAAAAAGGTCACACAAAGATAGCTATGATATCGGTGCAGGGAGATGTTATCTCGTCGGGCTTACGCGAAAAAGGCTACAAAAAAGCTTTGAAAGACCACGGTATCGAGCCGCGTGAAGAATACATCTGGCATGGCGAGTATGAATATGAAAACGCTGCGGCGGCTACAAAATATTTTCTTTCGATGTCTGACAGACCGACCGCCATTTTTGCGGTGTCTGACAATCTGGCGGCAGGCGTTATAAAGACTGCATCACAAATGGGCATAAAGGTAGGCAAGGAGCTTGCCGTGATAGGCTTTGACGGCATTACTTGGTGCGAAAGGTTCGTGCCGTCTATATCAAGTATAGCGCAGCCGTGCGAGGAAATGGGCAGGCTGGTGGCGCAGAAGCTCATTGCGAACATTACCGAGGGCGCAAACGACAAGGGCAGATACACTTTGAAACACAGCCTTGTTTTGAGGGAATCCACAGGCGACTGAATAATGAATATAAAACCCGTCAGAGAGTGAAAGTTCTCCGACGGGTGGTTTTTATATCTTGAGCTTACGCGCCACCTGCGGAGCTGTTTAACGCCCCACAGTATTTTGGTTATCTTCTCATTTTGAGTGTGCCTATACTTTTGCGCACTTTACTTGTTATGAATTTTTCACATTGTATGGCGTTCCAGAATGGAACGCGGAAAGAGAGCGTTGCGCTACAACAAGGGGAGGCTCTCTCTTGCAGAGCCTCCCCTCTTAGAAAACAGTTCACCGAACTGTTTTCTAATTCACCTCTTGCAGAGCGCACGCTGTGTTTGTGGGGCTCTGCCCCACACCCCGTGACCCTTTTGAAAAAGGGTCAATCGAAAACTTTTAGTTTCTTGACAGGGATTACAGCTTTTGATATTAAACCGCAGTCCGTGGAAAGAATTATGGTTTTGTTTTCTGAAAGGCTTCAGACTTTCAGAAAGCAAAATCGGCGACCGCGTTATGTCGCCGAAATAATTCTTTCGGGTGGCTTGGAGGCTAAAGCCGACAAGACACTGCGCTCCAGCAGGCTTGCGCGTAAGCGCAAAATAAATCTAGTTCCTTATAAATATATACACCGCATACGCTATATACATAAGCAGGGCAAAAACGCCTTTGGGGCGCGAGTATTTGTCCTTTCTGAAAAGCATGAGGAGCATTATTATGCTAACAGCCGTAAGTATAGAAAGATCTATGACCGACGACATTTTGACGGGCACAGGGTTTAGCGTTACCGAGAACGCCAGCACGAACAGCAGATTGAAAATGTTTGAGCCGACAACGTTGCCGAGCGCAAGACCGTTTTCGCCTTTTGCAGACGCGACTATCGAGGTCACAAGTTCGGGGAGCGAGGTACCCATGGCTATTATGGTAAGGCTTATGAGCGTCTGGCTCATACCAAGTTTTTCGGCTATTATAACGGCGTTATCGACTACCATATCTCCGCCGACTACTACCGCCGCAAGACCTATCACTATAAAAATTATGCTCTTTACCGCCGAAAGCTTTTTGCTGTCGTCTTCCTCGGCGGTCTTGTTTTTTACGGCTTTGCGTATGGTTAAAAACAAGTATGAAGCAAACAGAGCGATAAGAATAATGCCGTCAATGCGAGAGAGTCGTTTGTCTATACTCAGGGCAAGCACCACCGCGGTTATCACTATTGAAAACGGCAGGTCAAAACGCTTTATATCGCGCTCGACGGGCATTGCTGAAATTGCGGCGCACACGCCCACCACCACAAGCAGGTTGAACATATTAGAGCCTATGACGTTGCCGAGGCATATCTCGTTGCTGCCTGCAAAGCCTGCGGATATGCTCACTGCGGCTTCGGGCGCGCTTGTGCCGAATGACACCACAGTAAGACCTATTATGAACTGCGGAACTTTAAGTATTCTGGCTACGCTGCCCGAGCCGTCAACGAAAACGTCAGCGCCCTTTATCAGCAGCACAAAGCCGACTATCAGCAAAATGTATTCCATGTCTTTTTTAGTCACTCCGAATTTTATTATCAAATCTTATTGTACCACATTATAAAATATATTGCAAGAAATTTTTTAAAAACACTTGCTATATTTTTGGGCAGGTGTTATAATAAAATCATAAATGATTTTATTATATATTTATGTCCTCGTCGATACGCAGACCAATGGGTCTGCTCCCGACGTATCGGACAATTATAACATAACGCTTTCGCTTTTATGTTATAATATAATAAACTATTGTATTGCACGCAATGTATGCACACAATGAAAGGAGTAAGGTTATGATCTACAATGATTTTCAGGGCATGAAAATTTCCGCGCTGGGTATGGGTAATATGCGCCTGCCCACGACCGACGGCAACGATGCGCACATAGATGAGGGGCGCGTTGCGAAGATGATAGACACCGCCATGAAAAACGGCGTAAATTACTATGATACCGCATGGGGCTATCACAGCGGTCAGTCGGAGATAGTGGTCGGAAAGGTACTTAAAAACTACCCGCGTGACAGCTTTTATCTTGCGACAAAGTTCCCCGGCTATGACAACTCAAATATGCCGAAAGTGAAAGAAATTTTTGAAAAACAGCTTGAAAAATGTCAGGTGGAATACTTTGATTTTTACCTGTTCCACAACGTTTGCGAATCGAATATCAACGACTATCTTGACCCGAAGTTCGGCATTTTTGACTATCTTTACGAGCAGAAGAAAAACGGCAGGATAAAACATCTGGGCTTTTCTGCACACGGCAACTTTAGCACCATGAAGCGTTTTCTCGATGCATACGGAGAGTACATGGAGTTTTGCCAGATACAGCTAAACTACCTTGACTGGAAGTTCCAAGATGCGGAGAAAAAAGTACAGCTTCTTAACGAATACGGCGTGCCGACTTTGGTTATGGAACCCGTAAGGGGCGGCAGACTTGCTTCACTTTCAGATGAGGACAATGCACTGCTGAAATCTTTAAGACCCGATGAGAGCATAGCAGCGTGGGCGTTCAGGTTTGTACAGAGCCTGCCGAATATTGTGACCGTGCTTTCGGGTATGTCAAACGACGAGCAGGTAGCTGACAATCTGAAAACATTCTCAGAAAGAAAGCCGCTCAGTGACAAGGAAATGGCGGCGCTGATGTCAATAGCTGACAAGATGATAGCCGAGAACGCACTTCCCTGCACTGCCTGCCGCTACTGCACAAATCACTGTCCGCAGCAACTGGATATACCGAATCTTCTCTCGCTTTACAATGAGCATTATCTCACTCGCGGCGGATTTATCGCGCCTATGGCTCTGTCTGCTCTGCCGCAAGACAAACAGCCGAGCAGTTGTATCGGCTGCCGAAGCTGTGAGGCGGTATGCCCCCAGCAGATAAAAATATCCGAGGCTATGAGCGATTTTACTAAGCGTTTGCAATAATACATTAAATATATACGGAGGTAATGAATATGTCAACAACAGCTATAAGCAAAAAGAGAATTTCCGTTACGTCGCAGTTTATTTACGCCGCGGCGACCATAATAGCGGCTGTAGTTTTGCCGCAGATATGCCATTTGGCAGGCGCGGCTTTGCACATGGGAACTTCCATAGGCGAAGTGCTGCTGCCTATGCATCTGCCGATAATTCTTTGCGGAATACTTGCAGGACCTTACGCGGCAGGTATTGCAGGCGCACTTGCTCCCCTTGCTTCCTTCCTGATGACGGGTATGCCGGCAAAAGTAATGCTGCCGTTTATGATGATAGAACTTGCGGCATATGGCGTTTCGGCAGGAATACTCGGCAAAACAAAGCTGCCTACGCTCGCGTCTGTATTTTCTGCACAGGTGATAGGCAGGGCTGTAAGGGCGCTTGCGATACTTTTCGTATTCTACGTAATAGGCAGCAAGGCTGTTGCTCCTGCCGTGATACTTAAAAGCATACCGACGGGAATTGCAGGCATAGTTTTGCAGCTTGTGTCCATTCCGCTGATAACTTGGGCTGTACGCCGCAAAGAAAATGACTGAAGCTCTTAAAAAGGCAAAGGACATACTTCTCTCAGATAAGTCTTTAACTTGCGCTGCTTGCGGTGATGATATTTTCACAAGCTGTGAGCGCGGTGTGAAGCCGCTTTTGCAGCTGTATGAAAGCGGCAGAGATTATTCTAAGTACAGCTTTGCAGACAAGGTGGTAGGCAGGGCGGCGGCGTTTATGTATGTTCTTTTGAATGTTAAGGAAATTTACTGCGTTACGGTAAGCGAACTTGCCGCCGATATACTTAAAGAACACCGCATAAAATTGTATTATGAAAATATTGTGCCTGCAATAAAAAACCGCCGCGGTGACGGCTTTTGCCCTATGGAAACGGCTGTAAAAAACATTTCACAGCCGAAAGATGCATATGAAGCGATCGTAAAAAGGCTCGCCGAAATGCACCCTACGGGCGGTGAAAACCATGGCTGACAATAAAAACAACTGTCACGCAGGGCACAGGCAGCGGATAAGAGAGCGCATATCCGAAACGGGGCTGCGCGGATTTTCACAGCATGAAATACTGGAATTTCTGCTCTTTTACACAATACCGAGGCGCAACACAAACGAACTTGCCCATGAACTTATAGCGCGCTTCGGCAGCCTTTACGGTATTTCGCAGGCAAGCATTGACGAGCTCTGCGAGGTGAAAGGCATATCGCGCAAAAGTGCGGCGTTTATCAAATATCTTCCGCAGCTTTCACAGCAACTGACTGAGGCGGATCTGCGACCTGTGATGTCAAACGTTCAGACGGTAGTAAAGACAGTAAAGAAATACTTTGAAAACTTGTGGTGCGGCTGCATGATGGCGTTTTGTCTGACATCTTCGCTTAGGCTGGTGGAGGCAGTGACCGTATGCGAGAGCGAACCGTTCAAAGAGATCGCTTCGCCTGCTAACATCGTTAAAAAGCTTGCAGTAAACGAATGCACCGACATAATACTGGCTCACAAGACCGACCGAAGCGATATTCTGCCAAATAATAAAGAACTTGCGGCAATGAAAGAACTGTACAAACTGTTGGACAGACTGAGCATACGGTATTTGGATCACATTGTCGTTTCAAAATACAATGCGGCGCTCTCACTTTGCGATGCAGGGCTGTTTGATCTGATAAAACAAGGAGCTGACAAACATATAATATCGCAGCAGCGTTGGTGAAATAACAAAAATACAACAGCGGAAGCCACCACGGTTTCCGCTGTTTTTTCATGCGTTAAGAAATTCAGCAAGGCGTGTTATTTCCCCCTCTGCGGCGGTATTATCCGCGGCAGGGATTTCGTCCGTACCAAGGCAGCAAACGGGCGGCGCAATATCTTTTACGCCGAACATTAAAAACACATCTTTCAGCGTTTCAAACGCCCTTTGCGCTCCTGTAGTATCGCCGCTTCCGCCTGTGAGTATCACGCCGCCTTTACGTATATTCAGATGCGGCGTAACACCGCGAAAACGCCTTTGTGAAAAATAAAGCTGCGCTCTGCTGCAAACGTCAAGCAGTCTGCCTGTGGGCTGAGAAAAATACAGCGGCGTGGCTATTACTAAATTTTCACATTTTTCGGCGTACTCATACACCTTTTGCATACCGTCGTTTATGGCGCATTTATCGCTTTGGCGGCAGGCGCGGCAGTCTATGCATGGCGAGATGTTGTCATGGCAGCAATCAACTATCAGGTGTTCTCCGTCAAGGCTTTCAAGCAGCATTTTTAGTAAAAAAGCCGTTTCCCCTTTCCTGCGCGGAGAGCCGAAAAGCACAAGGGTTTTTATCGTATTCAAAAAATCACCCCACAAAAAAACCGCAGAATTCTCCGCGGCAATTTTTATTATTCGTCAACTTTTTTAAGCGCAGCGACGGTCATTTCATAGTCACGGACAACGTTGTCATAAAGCGAAACATCTTCAAGCGCCTTGCCGCCTCTCAGCGCCTCGCACAGATCATGTGAAGACTGATAAAGCGCCGTAAAACTAAGGTTCTGGCTGACGCCCTTTATTGTGTGCGCCGCTCTGAAAGCCTCGTCGTAATTCTTGGCTTCAAGCGATGTTTTCAGCACTTCAAAGCTTGGGTCGTCAAGAAATCTGAGAGCAAATTTCTTTACTCTCTCCTCTTTCATCATTCTTGCAAGCACGTCGGCAAAGTCTGCGCCCATTTCAGCGTAACATTCCCGTATATTCATATGATCACTCCTTTTGATCAATAAGTCTTATAAGTCCTAGAGTACCCGTCAGCGAGCCGTCGCTCCACAGCGTGCGGAAAACAATTCTCCACACCTTGTCGCCGCTTTGAAGGTCGCACTGCCCGTCGGTCGCCTCTGCGGTGGTCTTGTATATCTCGTCTTCCAGCTTTTTATGCGTTTCAATGCCCATGGCATCAAGCAGCTTGCGATTGCTTGCAGGCGACATTATGGTTTTTTCAACGTCCAGAAGCTCCGCGCTCTTGTCCGAGAATATCAGCATATCTGTCTTTGTTATATACTCAAATATAAGGTCGCTGCCGTACACATTGTAAAACTCGTTCTTTTCCCTCTCGTATTTAAGGCTTTGAGAGAGCAGGTCGTTTCGAGAGATGTTTTTATTTTCAAGTATTTCCTGCGCTATCAACCGCGATTCAGACTTACCTATCTCCTCTATCATGTCTTTGGAAAGCTCCGACTTTATCATTTCCGCCGAATCTATAAGACATTCCATAAGCATAGGGTTGAACACGCCGCATTCGTTATTGAGTATCATTTCAACTGCCTTTTCGTGCGAGAAAGCTTTTTTATAGCACCTCTCGCTCGTCAGCGCATCGTAAACGTCTGCAACTGCCACCACCTGCGCGGAAATAGGTATCTCGTCGCCTTTAAGACCGTCGGGGTATCCTCTGCCGTCAAAACGTTCATGATGCCAACGGCATATCTCAAATACCGAGCGCACGAGCGGTTCGTTTTTATATATAGGAAGCTGGTTTACAAGGTCTCCGCCTGCCGCTGAATGCGTTTTCATAATGGCGTACTCCTCGTCGGTAAGCCTGCCCGGCTTATTAAGAATGGAATCGGGTATGGATATCTTACCTATATCGTGCAGTGCGGAGGCGTTTGCTATCATAGCTTTTGTAGATTTTGTAAGCGCATATTTATCGGTCTTCTGCGTGAGGCAATCGAGCAATATCTCTGTTATCCTGCGGACGTGCAGAACGTGCAGACCGCTTTCGCCGTTACGGAACTCCACTATATGGCTGAGGATATTTATCAGCATTTCGCTGTTCTTTTCCTTTTCCTCTACCTGTTCTTCAACGGTCTCTATAAGCTTTTTCTGCTTTGAATACAGCATGATAGTATTTATAACTCTTCGTCTTACTATCATCATATTGAACGGGCGCGGTATGTAATCGGTCGCACCCAGTCTGTAAGCGTGCTCCATGCTCTCAGGCGAACTTTCCGACGAGATCATTATTACGGGAAGATCCTCTATGATCCTAAGTTTGTTCATGACTTTCAGCACCTGAAAGCCGTCGACCTCGGGCATAAAAATATCAAGCAGAACCAACGAAAACGAACTTCCCTGGTTAGATATCACTGCAATAGCTTCCTTGCCGTCGGCGCACTGGTACACGTCAAAGTCATCTTCCAGCATATCTATAAGAAGTTCTCTGTTTGCCTCGTTATCGTCTACGATAAGTATTTTATGTTTTTCAGACATAGCATCTCCTCCATTCTAAAAAAGATGTAATGACCTGTAATAATGCAAGCCGCGTATGCCTTTTGCATTGTTTATTTTTGCCACATTACGACATGAAAAGACCATACATATATATTATAACGCAATTTTGCCCGATTGTCAACCACCGGACGAAAAAAGCCGCAATGCAAAAACACTTGACAAATATTTTTT
>CANRDG010000078.1 GCA_947629275.1 uncultured Clostridia bacterium
GTGGCAAGTCTTTATTGACATTTTAGAAAAATTGTTGTATACTTATTTTAAGTACGACTTTGAATTTCGCAGAGGAGCAAACATATGAAAAACATTTCCAAATATTCAAAGCATTTCTTCATGCCGCCTACAGACTGCTACGACTGGGCAGGCAAAACTTACATAGAAAAACCGCCCGTGTGGTGCTCTGTCGATCTTCGCGACGGCAACCAGGCGCTCATAAGTCCCATGTCTTTGGAGGACAAGCTGGATTTCTTCAAAAAGCTGTGCAAGATAGGCTTTACCGACATCGAGATAGGCTTTCCTGCTGCGTCAGAAACGGAGTTCACCTTTTGCCGCAAGCTTATCGAGGAAGACCTTATCCCGGAGGGTGTGACTGTTCAAGTACTCACGCAGGCAAGAGAGCATATCATAGCCAAGACTTTCGAGGCTCTGAAAGGCTGTAAAAACGCCATTGTTCACCTATATAACTCAACTTCCCCCACGCAGAGGGAGATAGTTTTCCGCAACACCAAAGAGCAGACCGTTCAGCTGGCAGTTGACGGCGCAAAGCTTTTAAAACAGTATGCCGACAGCACCGAGGGCAATTTCCGTTTTGAATATTCGCCCGAAAATTTTTCTGAGACCGAGCCGCAGTTCGCTCTCGAGGTGTGCAACGCCGTTTTAGATGTCTGGCAGCCCACCAAAGACAGAAAGGCAATAATAAATCTCCCCGTGACGGTCGAAATTTCCATGCCGCACGTTTACGCCTGCCAAGTCGAATATATGTCGAAAAATCTTAAATACCGCGACAGTGTGCTGCTTTCTTTGCATACCCATAACGACAGGGGCTGCGCGGTGGCAGATACAGAGGCAGGTCTTCTCGCAGGGGCAGACAGAGTAGAGGGCACGCTTTTCGGCAACGGCGAGCGTACAGGCAACGCAGATCTGGTCACAGTCGCTTTGAATATGTATTCGCAAGGCGTTGACCCTGCTTTAGATCTTTCGGATATTCCCGACCTTGTCAGCTGCTACGAAAAAAATACCGGTATGACCGTTTTTGAAAGACACCCGTATTCGGGCGACCTTGTGTTTGCGGCATTTTCGGGCTCTCACCAAAACGCTATTGCAAGAGGCATGGAAAAACGCGACAGCGGCGAGAGCACCCAGTGGAATGTTCCCTACCTGCTTATAGACCCCAAGGACATAGGCAGAGAGTACAGAAAGGACGTTATAAGAATAAACAGCCAGTCGGGCAAGGGCGGCATAGGCTACCTGCTCCACCAAAAGTACGGCTACGACCTGCCCAAGAAAATGCGCGAGGACTTCGGCTATGCTGTCAAAGCCGAATCCGAAAGGCAGAGGCGCGAGCTTACAATGCATGACATTCACGTTCTTTTCAGAGATATGTATGTAAATGTTGACAGCGTGTTCACTGTGTGCGAAACGCATTTCAGACAAAACCCCGGCGGCAGCATAACCGCAATAGTTACAGTTATAAAAGATAAAAATACTCAGCAAAAAGACATTTACACAGCCGACGGCAACGGTCGTCTCAACGCGGTCGCCAACGCTTTGGAAAAAGCTCTCGGCAGAACTATAAACGTTGACAGCTATCAGGAACACGCCCTAGAGCGCGGCGCAACTTCGCAGGCAGTTGCGTATGTAGGTCTGCAAAGCGGTGATAAACTCGTGTGGGGCGCAGGCAAGCATACCGACATCATCACGGCATCTATAAACGCTTTGGTGTCGGCAGTAAACAGAGAGATCGAGAAAGAACAGGAAAATTCGTAGAAAAAGAAAAGGAGACGTTATTATGAAGATAAGAAAAATGCGGCTCGCGGCGGCCGTTACAGCAGCAATTTTGTGCGTTTGTATGGCAGGCTGCGGCAACGCTATCGAGTACAAAACTTTCAACACAAATTCATCGTCGCAGCAGGGCAGCATTTCGGACACTTCTTCGCTGCCCGACAGTTCGACCACTGACAGCAGCGCAACAAGCGAACCTATAGGCGATCAGCCGCTTACCGATTCACAGATAAACGATACCGTCGTAAAGGAAGACGACCCCGAATATCTCACTAAAACGGCGTTTGTCGGCGAGGCTCTGTGCTCGGGTCTCGGCTTTTATACCGAGGGGCTGAAAGAAGATCAGATCTATACCGAAAACAACGCCCACGTTGACGACATCGCATCTACCACTTGGACAATAGACGGCAAGCAGTACGAACTGCCCGACGCCCTCTATAAGTCCGAAAGAAAGTACATCTATATATGGATAGGTCCTAACGACCTGGGCAACTATGACCCGTCAGCCTTCGCGCAGCAGTATCAGGCGCTTATTGAAAAAATATTCTATGCAAATCCTCTCGCCTATGTGGGAGTTATATCTGTTGCCCCCGTTTCAGCCGAGTATGACGGAACGCTTACAAACGGCAAAGTGTACGACTATAACGCAAAACTCGCCGAAATGGTCGACAAAATAGGCAACAACAGGGTGTACTTTTTCAACGTTACTACCGTCCTCGGCGACAGTAACGGCAACCTTAAAAGCGAGTATGACTCGGGCGACGGACTGCATATGACGGGCGAAGCCTACCGCGCGCTGCTCGATAATTTGGTAAGTATGCAAATACACCCCTATCTTACCGACTTTGAATCACCTGACGAAAGCTCCGAAAGTACAGATAGTACCGAAAGCAAAGACGATAAAGACAAAAGTGACGATTCCGACAGTGGAGAAGACAGCTCTTCACAAGCTGACGGACAGTAAAACTTATCCAACAATATAAAAAACAAAGGACGTTCTTTTGAAACGTCCTTTTTATTGTACAGTAAAAGCGAAAATCAAAGAAGCGTTATGCCGTGTTCAGCGCATTGCTTTATCATGTCCTCGCTCCATACCGAAGCCTGCACCTCGCCGATGTGCGCCTTTTCAAGCAGAAACATACACAGCCGCGACTGCCCTATTCCGCCGCCTATTGTGAGCGGCAATGTGCCGTTTGCTATCATCTTGTGGTAGTCGTATTGCAGCCTGTCACTGTTGCCGCACTCCTCCAGCTGCGAAACAAGCGACGTTTCGTCCACGCGTATGCCCATTGATGATATCTCCAGCGCGCTGCCAAGTACCTCATCCCAGAAAATAAGATCGCCGTTTAGCTGCCAGTCGTCGTAGTCGGGCGCTCTGCCGTCGTGCTTTTCGCCCGATCTAAGCTTGCCGCCTATCTGCATAACAAATACGCAGCCGTGTTCTTTTGCAATCAGATTTTCGCGTTCTTTCGGCGTTTTATCGGGATACATATCCTCAAGCTCCTGCGATGTTATAAAGTATGGCTCGCCGCACACTTTCGCTTTCAACATCGGATAACGCAGCGTAAGTTTGCGCTTGGTGTAAACAATCGCTTTTACAATGCTTTTCACAGTTTCTTTAAGATAGTCAACATTCCTGTCGCCGCGCGTGATCACCTTTTCCCAGTCCCACTGGTCAACAAAGATAGAGTGAATGTTGTCAGTGAAGTCATCGCGGCGAATGGCGTTCATGTCGGTGTAAATGCCCTCGCCAGCGCTGTAGCCGTAGCGATAAAGAGCCATGCGCTTCCACTTTGCCAGCGACTGCACCACCTCCGCGTCTTCGGAAATTTCTTTGATGTCAAAATCCACCTTGCGCTCTACGCCGTTCAGGTCGTCGTTGATGCCGCTGCCTTTCTTGACTATCAAAGGGGCTGATACCCTGTCCAGCGTGAGAGCGAACGAGAGCACCTGCTGAAAGATGTCTTTGATGTACTTGATAGCGTGCTGGGTCTCGCGCAGCGACAGCGCCGACACGTACCCTTTTGGGAAAAATAATTTTTCTGACATAGTGATTCTCCTTTCGATATTTTAAAAATAGCACTAACTATATGATCTTGTCATGAAATTATCCTTGTAGCTTTCTTACCTTATACCTCCCACAGTCCTCGGATAAAGTATCACATCTCTGATATTCGACATTCCCGTAACGTACATTATCAGCCTCTCAAATCCCAGCCCGAAGCCCCCATGCGGCACCGAGCCGAACTTCCTCAGATCCAGATAATCCCCATAAGGCGCCATGTCCATGCCTCGGCGCTGCATCTCTGCCACCAGCTTGTCGTAGCTTGCCTCTCTCTCGCTGCCGCCTATTATCTCGCCAACTCCCGGCACAAGCAGGTCAACAGCCGCCACCGTCTTGCCGTCGTCGTTCTGCTTCATGTAAAACGACTTTATCTCCCTCGGGTAGTTCGTCACGAATACCGCCCTGCCGAACACCTTTTCGCAAATGTACCTTTCATGCTCGGTCTGCAAGTCAAGTCCCCACTCAACGGGGTACGCAAACTCAACGTCTGCCTTTTTCAAAAGCTCTATCGCCTCGGTGTAGGTGCAAACCGCAAAATCGTGCGAGATAAGATCTTCAAGTTTCTGTATAAGCCCGTTTTCAAACCTCTGGTCGAAGAATTTCATCTCGCTCGGGCATTTTTCAAGTATCCTGCCAATTACGAATTTTATCATTTCTTCGGCTATTTCTATTACCTCGTCAAGCTGCGCGAAAGCTATCTCGGGCTCAACGTGCCAGAACTCCGCAACGTGGCGCGGCGTGTTGCTGTTCTCCGCTCTGAAAGACGGTCCGAACGTGTATATCTTGCCAAACGCCATCGCCGCAACTTCGCCCTCCAGCTGACCCGAAACACTAAGCCCTGCGCGCTTGCCGAAAAAGTCGTCCGCGTAGTATTCATCGGCGTTTTTGTATTTGTCAGAGTAACCTATCGTCGTTACCTGGAACATCTCGCCTGCGCCCTCGCAATCGCTGCCCGTGATAAGCGGCGTGTTCACGTAAACATAGTTTTGGCTCTGAAAAAATTCGTGTATCGCAGCCGCAGCTACCGAGCGCACTCTGAACACCGCGTTGAATGTGTTTGTCCTGCCGCGCAGATGCGGCATAGTACGCAGATATTCCAAAGTATGGCGCTTTTTCTGCAAAGGATATTCAGCAGGGCATTCGCCTATAACTTCTATTTCCTCCGCGTTTATCTCAACACCGTTTTGCTCGGAAGCCACCGCCGTACCTGTAACTTTAACAGCCGTGCCAAGCTTCAAAGCATCTTCAAAATCAATGCCTGCCGCCTTGTCGATAACTATCTGCAAATGCCCGAGCGTCGTGCCGTCATTCACTTCCATAAACGCCATGTTTTTCGAGTTTCTCGCAGTCCTCACCCAGCCGCAGACAGTCACCTTGCCGCCTATCAGACTTTTTTCCTCAAAAATAGTTTTAATGTCAGTATGTCGCATTTATAAATCCTCCTGCCTCTGATTTTCAACAAAAAATTCGCCCCATGCAAAACGTTTTACACGCTGCAATAGGGCGAAAAAATATCCGTGGTGCCACCTATGTTACCCAAAAACGGGTCACTCAGTCCGCGTAACGTGCGGCAGCGGCTTCCCTACTGTGGTTTCAGGTCGCGGCTCGGGAGTGTTATTCGCGGCATACCTCTGCGCGGCTCACACCATACGCGCGCTCTCTGCAAGTAAGCCTTGCCGCTACTTCTCTCCGTCTTTGCCTTTATAAATATTACTTTTGAATTATACCACTTTCGGCTTTGCTTGTCAAGAGATTTTTATCTCTTTATAAAATACTCCTCATACCACACCAAGAATGTGTATATCGTCCACACCTTGCGCCAGCCGTCAGAGTTGCCGCCAAGGTAGTCGTCAAGTATCGCGTTTATCTCTTTAATATCGAAAAACTCCGCCGCATAGCCGCTGCTGAATTTCGCCTTAACGTCCGCGTTGTACCTGTCGTCAGCCAGCCATATGCGTATGGGAACTATAAACCCAAGCTTCTTGCGGAAAGCTATCTCATCGGGCAGCACCTTTGCCGCAGCCGTGCGGAAAGCCACCTTGTTCTGCTCCTCATTCACCTTGTATTTTGAGGGCATCGCAGCCGCTATCTCAAAAACTCTCCTGTCTGTCAGCGGCATACGTATCTCCAGTCCTGCCGCCTCGCTCATCTTGTCAACATTCAGATATATATCGCCCTCCAGCCAAATCTGTATGTCAATGTCCGACATCTTCGTAAGCGGATCAAGCCCATCGGTCTCCTCATAAATATACTTTACCAAATTTATCGGCAGAACATCGGGGTCGTATTCTTTCAGTATGCGCTTCTTCTCGTCCTCTTTCATTATGTTCGTGTTGCCAACGTAGAAATTTTTCAGCTCATCGCCGTATCTCTCTGCGTTTCTGTACATATTATATCCGCCGAAAAACTCGTCCGAACCCTCGCCCGAATAACATATCTTCGTGTGTTTTGCCGTTTCACGGCAGGCTATCGCAAACGCTATGGCGGAAGCGTCCGCAAGCGGCTGTTCCATGTTGTACATAACATACGGAACTGCCTCGAAATACTCCTGCGGCGTGATAAGGCAGCGAACATTCTCCCTGCCCAAAAGCTCCGCAGTCTGCTTTGCAAGACCTGATTCATCGAACCTCTCGTCATCATATCCGCACGAGCCCGTCACCTGCGCATCGGACACCGCCAGAACATATGAAGAATCCACACCGCCCGAAAGAAAAGCCTGCGCGCTCTCGCCGTGCTCTTTCACCTGCGGCATTACCTGCTCAGTTACCGTCGTGTGTATCATATCCGCCCATTCTTCGAGCGTTTTGCTGTTATCGGGTCTGAAAGTCGGCGCCCAGTATCGCGTTATCTCCACCTTGCCGTTTTTGTATACAAGATACCGCCCCGGCATCAGCTTCTTCACGCCCTTGAAAAACGTGTCCTCGCCTGCCACATACGTAAGCGACAGATAAATTTGCAGCATATCCCTGTTTATCTCTTTTTTAAACTTGGGGCTGTCTGCGATGTCTTTTATGAACGTTCCGAACAGCAGTTCCCCGTCGTCTGTAAGATAGTAATAAAACGGCTTTGTGCCGAACTGGTCGCGTATGCAGAATATTTCTTCCCCGTCGCCTATCGCCAGCGCGAACATACCGTAAATGTGGCTGCCCATGTCGCTTCCCCACTTTTTGTATGCCGCCAAAACTGTCGCTTTTTCTCTTTCCTCACGCGGCAGAGAATGATCCACCCCAAGCTGCGCGCAAAGCTCCTCGTGGTTGCGGATATGCCCTCTGTAAGTAAGCAGCCTGCAATTGTCTTTCATAACTCGTTGCTCCTTTTTGTCTGTATATTTATATAGTATCACTGTATCACTCTCTGCCCTGCGGCGGCTGTGCCTCGTCAATAATAAGTATCGACTTTTTCTCGCTGTCTGAAAGGTCTTTGCTGCGGTATGGTGCAAACGACAGATCCACCCACTTTTTGCTTCCGTCGCTGCACGTCACCTGTACCGTTTTAGAAAAGATATTACCCTCAGCGGCTTTGGTAATTACCGATTTAACGAACTTTTTCTTTTCAGCGTCGCTTAGTATGTCGGGAATTATAGTGCCGCTCCTGTCATAGCTTTCCTTGTCTTGTCCAAGCACTTTATAGTAAGCATCGTTTCTGTAAAGCGTGTTTATCGAACCGTCGTCTTTCACTTCAAAAAGCACCACGCCCGAATTTGCGCTGTTGGCAATGTTGCTCATCATTTCGCTTGCGGCAAGCAGGCTCTTTTCCGAAAGCTTGCGCTCGTTTATGTCTATCATCGTGTAGCCTGCCTTTTCGGGCGAGCCGTTTCCGTCCCTTACCACCGTTTTGGTTATGCTGCACCACATATAGCCGCCGTCTCTCAGTTTTAAACGCAGCTCTTTCGGCTGGCAATCGGACGAATTTGCAAACATCTCCATAGCCGCTGTCAGATCATCCGGGTGTATCGTGTCTTTGGTAAGCTCCGCAGTAAGCCTTTTGTTTGAAAGATCAACGCTTTCAATAATGCGGCTTATGTCGAACTGCTTGAAATTATCCGTCGCAAACAGCTTTCTGGTCTTGTAGTCGTACTCGATTATAACAACTCCAGAGCTGTTAACATATACGCTTTCAGAGTCGTGGAACTGCTGCTCCAGTCTAAGTTTTTCGTTTTCTATGCTTATCTGTTCAGCCTGCTTTTTGTCAGTCTCGTCCAACGCGCAAAGCAGATAGTCCGTGTCCGTCAGCTTTAAGAAAGTAAGACTCAGCCACTTTTTCGCGCCGTCTGCTTCAATACTGTGGTCGCACGAGTATGTGTTGTTCACAAACGCCTGCATACACATTTTTGCGAGCCATTTTCTGTTTTTGCTCTGCTCTCCCGAAACGTCGAAAATGTGTTCTATCCATTCAAACGCCTTGTCGTCGCCGCCCTCTTTCGATACCAGACTTATGCAGCTGCCCGACAGATCTATTCTGTATATCCTGTCGAAAACGGAAGCTAGCGCAGAGCTGTATTTGCCCTGTTCTTCCTCTATCTCGCCGGTAACATCATTTATTACTGCTATCATCTCACTGCGCTTGCCCTCGCCGCCCGTAACTACAGATGCCGCAAAGCTTATCCACTTTTCCTCGCCGCTGCCGGTTTCAGAGCCGCTCAGTCTGAACTCGTCGCTCATCTTGCCGCCGCTGCTTAT
>CANRDG010000079.1 GCA_947629275.1 uncultured Clostridia bacterium
CAGTAAAGGGGCTGTAAAAATATGAACAATGACATGACAGTTGAAGAGGCTCTCAAGCGCCTTGAACAAATAAACGCCGCACTTGAAAGCGGCAAACCCTCGCTCGACGAGGCAATACAGCTTTATAAAGAGGGCGTGGAGCTTTCGGCAATGTGCAAGAAAAAGCTTGATAATGCCAAATTGCAGATAACCGTTCTCGGCGAAGACGGCACAGAACAAAACGTAAGCGGTGCGGAATATGAAGACTGAACTTGAAAGCATCTGCCGCAAAATAAACGACAGACTGTGTGCCTTAGTGCCAAATGAAAACGCCCTTACGAGCGAGGTCTCTAGGGCAGCTGTCTATTCGCTTTCGGGCGGCGGCAAAAGGCTTCGCCCCGTGCTGATGATGAAGTTTTACGAGCTTTGCGGCGGTAAAGAAAGCGATAAACTTCTCGATATTTTCTGCACTATAGAGCTTGTGCATACATTTTCGCTCATACATGACGACCTGCCGTGTATGGATAACGACGACTACCGCCGAGGCAGGCTCTCCTGCCATAAAGCATATCCCGAAGCCATTGCGCTCCTTGCTGGCGATGCCCTCAGCGTGCTGCCGTTTGAAATAATATCACAAAACGCAAAAAACGGCGTTATTTCGTATGAAACAGCGGCAAAACTCACCTTTGCTCTCAGCCACGCTATAGGCATAGAAGGCATGATAGGCGGTCAGGTGATAGATATGCTTTCCGAAAATACACAGATATCCGAAGAAACGCTTTATGAACTTCAGAAAAAGAAAACAGGCGCGCTTATCTCGGCGGCTTGTGAAATGGGCTGTATTTTAGCAAACTCAGACGACAAAACCATTTCGCTTGCCAGAGAATATGCTGACAAACTCGGTCTTGCATTTCAGATACGCGACGATATTTTAGATGTCACTGGTACTTTTGAAGAACTCGGCAAACCGATAGGCAGCGATAAAGAGCAGAATAAATCTACCTTTGTAACGCTTTTGGGAATAGACAAAGCCGAAAAGCTTTGCAGAGAACTTTCAGAGCAGGCGACTAAGATCTTGTCACACTTTGAAAGCAGCGATTTTCTTATCTCTCTTACCGAAATGCTCATCGACAGGCGCAATTAACTTTTGAAACGAGGACGTAAAAATGGGCAATACATCATCTGTAGACTTGTATAAGCTTGATCTCCCGCGCGAACTTAAAAAACTCACGCCCGAGCAGTGCGACAGCCTTTGCGAGCAGATACGCAGGCTGCTTGTGGATACGGTATCTAAAAACGGCGGTCACCTAGCGTCAAATCTCGGCGTGGTGGAGCTTACCGTCGCCATTCACCGTGTATTCGATTCACCGAAAGATAAAATAATCTGGGACGTAAGTCACCAGGCTTATACTCATAAAATTTTGACAGGCAGGCTCAAAGAGTTTTCTACGCTTCGGCAAAAGGGCGGTATTTCGGGCTTTTCAAGACCAAGCGAATCTCCCCATGACTGCTTTGTCTGCGGTCACGGCTCAACTGCCGTTTCAGCGGCTCTCGGTTTTTCTACCGCTATGCGGCTTGCAGGCGATAAGCGTCACTGCGCGGTGGCAGTAGTGGGCGACGGCGCGGCAACGGGCGGTATGTTTTATGAAGGTCTCAACAACGCCGGAAAAAGCGATACTAATACAATAGTTATCCTCAACCATAACGAGATGTCCATTTCTAAAAATGTCGGCGGCTTTGCAAAATATCTGTCCACCCTGCGTACAAAAGACAGCTATATAAAAACCAAAGGCGCGGTGGAAAGCGTCCTCAACAAAACGCCTATCGTCGGCAAACCGTTGGCAAATACTATTCGCGTTTCAAAAAACGCTATTAAAGAGGCAATTATACACAGCACCATTTTTGAAGATATGGGCTTTGAATACATCGGTCCCGTAGACGGTCATAACATCGCGGAGATAGAGTTTGCTCTAAAGCAGGCAAAGGCTATGAAAAAGCCCGTTATCGTCCATGTAAATACCGTAAAGGGCAAGGGCTATGCGCCTGCCGAAGCAAATTCGGGCGAGTACCACGCCATAGGCTCTTTCGAGGTCGAAACGGGTCACCCCGACATTGAGACCAGCGACAGCTATTCTTTGCGTTTCGGTCAGAAAATATGCCAGCTCGCCGCAGATAATAAAAAAATTTGTTGCGTTACAGCCGCCATGAAGTACGGTACAGGTCTGCAAGATTTCGCAGCAAAGTACCCCTCGCGCTTTTTTGACGTCGGCATAGCCGAGGAACATGCAGTTACATTCTGCGCAGGTCTTGCAAGCGCAGGGCTGATCCCCGTTTTCGCGGTGTTTTCTACATTTTCACAAAGGTGCTTCGACCAGCTCATACATGACGTTTCAATTGCAGGTCTGCACGTGGTTTTGGGTATTGACAGAGCAGGCATTGTCGCAGGCGACGGAGAAACGCATCAGGGCATTTTTGATGTGCCAATGTTTTCATGCGTGCCGGGGGCAACCGTGTATTCGCCCTCGTGCAGTGAGGAACTGGAGATGTGTATTGAAAAAGCCGTCAATGAAGATACGGGTCTTTGCGCCGTAAGATACCCCAAAGGTCAGCCTTACGAAAGCGACGGAAAGTACGAGCTTTCTACAGAATATACCTATTCTAAAAACGGCAGTAAAACTTTGATAGTCACCTATGGCAGAGTATATAACAACGCTCTGACCGCCTGCGAAATTCTTTCTCAAAAAGGCATAGAATGTGACATTTTAAAGCTCGTAAAGGTCTTTCCACTGAGCGATGACATCGCCAGGATAGTTAAGAAGTACAAAAAAGTGTACGTCTTTGAGGAGGGCTATAAAGAAAATTCTGTCGCCGAAAGGATAGCGGCACTCAATAAAAATACAGTGCCGGTGTGTATCAGCGGTTTTCTCCCCCATGCAGATGTTGACAGCCTGCTTGACGACTGCGGACTTTCTGCCGAAAAGATAGCGGCTCTTGTAGAAAGCGGCGAACCCCATGCGAATTGACATAGCCGTGGTGCAGCGCGGTCTGTGCCCCTCTCGGCAAAAAGCCAAAGAGCTAATAGTCGGCGGCTGTGTTACCGTAAACGGCAGTAAAGTTGTAAAGCCCTCTTTTGAGACCGCAGAAAGCGACATTATTGCGGTCTCAGGCGGAGAGATGAAGTATGCCTCTCGCGCAGGGTATAAACTCGAGCACGCCTCTAAAGTTTTTGATGTATCCTTTCAGAATTTGGTGTGTGCCGATATAGGCGCATCTACAGGCGGATTTACCGACTTTATGCTGCAAAACGGCGCAAAAAAGGTATATGCCGTAGATGTCGGTCACGACCAGCTTGCCAAGCGCCTCGTCGATGATGAGCGCGTAAAGAATATTGAGGGCGTAAACGTAAAACAACTGTGCAAAGACTTTTTTGAAGACCGCATAGATATAATGACCGCCGATCTTTCGTTCATATCGCTGAAAACTGCCATGCCTTTTATGCTTTCGTCTCTTGAAAAAGGCGCAAAGCTCCTGCTTCTTATCAAGCCCCAGTTCGAGGCTGGCAGGCAAGCGGTAGGCAAGGGTGGCATAGTCAAAGATAAAAAAGCCCACGTCCGCGTTATAAACGAGGTTTGCAACGCAGCGGCGCAGGGCGGCTGTGCGGTAGTTGGCGTTACACATTCTCCGATAAAGGGCGGCGACGGCAATATTGAGTATCTTCTGTATGCCGTGTATGATGAAACCGCCGAAACTTGCATAGTTGACAGCGAAAACATTGTCAGAAATGCGTTTGAAACGCTCAAATCTATATAACATATACATAACAAAGTTAAGGTGAACATTTATGAACTATCTGAATGAAAAGATAACTAAGGTCTACCTTTCGCCAAATCTTGAAAAAGAAAACTGCCTTGAATATACCAAAAAAGCCTGCGAGATACTTACCAAAAACGGCTGTACTATTTTTGCAGATGAAAGCTTGAAAGACTTATTTGAAGGTATTGTTTTTGGCAAGCCCGAAGACTTGGTGCCGCAGTGCGATATAATTCTTGTTTCGGGCGGTGACGGCACGATACTTAAGCACGCAAAGAAATATTCTGCGTATGATAAAGCTATCCTCGGTCTTAACTGCGGCAGGCTCGGCTTTATGGCAACTTTAGAGCATGATGAACTTCACCTGCTTGAGCGGCTCTGCGAGGGAAGTTACAGAATTTCCGAAAGAATGCTCATTCAGGCAGATGTAACTTTGTCAAGTGGCGAAGAAAAGTCGTACACCGCGCTCAATGATATAGTTTTCATGAAAAGCGAGGGCTGCAAGATTGCCGATTTTTGTGTAACAAAAGAAGATGCTGTGGTTTCATCTCTAAGAGCAGACGGACTTATATTTTCAACTCCCACAGGCGCAACAGCGTATTCGCTTTCGGCAGGCGGGCCGCTTATAGAACCCGAAATGCAGTGTATAGAATTTACGCAGATATGTCCACACTCCCTTTTTGCAAGAACTATGATATTCACCTCCGACTCATCGCTTAACGTAACGTTTTCGTCAAAGGGCAGCGGCAAGGTAATACTCACTGTTGACGGCGTAGACGAAATGCATATTACAGAGAGCGACAGCGTGCTGATAAGCAAAGCGTGCGGCAGCGTAAAACTTGTGGATATAACGGGCAACAGCTTCCATAATTCAATAAGCAAAAAACTCATGACACCTATGAAAGGCGTATGAGCCTGAAAGGAAAAAACTATGAAAAAAGAGCGCCAGCAGGCAATAAAAGAACTTATAGAGCAGAAAAATATCGATACGCAGGAGGGGCTGAAAGCGGAGCTTGAAAAACTCGGCTTTAAGGTAACGCAGGCTACCGTCTCGCGCGATATAAACGATATGGGTCTTGTAAAGGTGCTGCGCGGTCAGGGGCAGTATCGCTACAGCGTTATGCCGCAAAGCAAGCGCCGCCTCTCACCGCTCGAGGAACTTTATTCGCTTATGAAAACGCTGACGGTATCTCTTGACTACGCAGGAAATACCGTGGTCATAAAGTGCCAGACGGGCATGGCGCAGGCGGTTTGCGCAAAGCTCGATGCTGCCGCCCTGCCGCAGGTCGTCGGCACCCTTGCAGGCGATGATACCATTTTTGTTCTTGTGAGAACAAAGGAAGATGCCGCGCGCCTTGCAGATGTTTTAAGCGGCGAGACCGCCGAATGATCGGCAGAAAGGTGTACATTATGAAAAAAGCAGTGCTGTTTCTTACCGCTCTTGTGATGACCTTATCATTTTCAGCTTGTGGACCGCTTGAAGAAGAACCTAAAAACGCCGACAGCAAAGAAAGTAATGCAGCTTCCGTGACCGATGTAACTACCAAAGCTGCCCAAACTACCGCTGCCGCAGATACATCGGAAATCGAAAAAATACCTGCGCGCGCAAAGATAGGCGAAAACGGTGCAAAAGCAGTCACAGAAGCAATTCTGTACCCCAAAGACGGCGGCGATATTTCAGGCGATGTGTATTTTGAAGACCTCTACGGCAGACACGTTCTGCACAGCGAAGTCGTCGGTCTTGTCGGTGCGCCCGTTGAAGTCGATTTTGACAGCGAAAAAGTAAAAGGCGGCACGCTTGTCTTTGTGTATGACCCCGACGAGCTTAAAGGCGTTCGTCCCGATGCGCTTATGTTTTTGTGGTATGACGAAGAAAACGACAATTATGTTGAGCTTGAAAGTAAGCTGAATGCCGATGAGCATACCGTTTCTGTAGATATCAAAGACCCCGGCTGCTATATGCTTGTAAATTTGTATGAGTGGCTGAATGTCTGGGGCGCAAACCTTGATGACAACGGCTTAGAACCCGGTTACGACCCCTCAAAAGAGCCTGTAAGCAGCGATCTTTGGGAGCTTCACGGCTATGTCGGCAATATACCTTCTCTTGCAGATGAAGATTATATAAACTCCTGCCGCCAAGATGACGGAAGTTATCTGTTCAATGTTTCAACACCCGAGCAGCTTGCAAGCGCGGTGTATTTCAATAACTGCGCAAATAAAGACGGCAAGTATCAGATAACCATAAATATTGAAAAAGATATAGACCTTGAAGGCTTTAACTGGGCGCCTATGGGCTGGGCTGCCGCAGGTATTGACTATGATTTCACGGGCGCTGTCATCGGCAACGGACATACTATTAAAAATATGCATATAGACTGCTTTGGCTATGCAGGCTTTATAGGCGACGGCAAATACTGCATGGTAAGCGATCTTAATTTTGAAAACGCCCATGTTAAGGGCAGAAACCCCGGAATAGTCATAAGCTATGCAAGAGGCTGCGGCGTTTCGGGCTGCACCGTTCAGGGCGAAGTAAAAGGCTATGAGGCAGGCTCGGTCGTTGGTATAGACCAGAACTCTTATATGGAAAACTGCAAAGCAAAAGTAATTTGTGACGGCGAAGATATAGGCAAGTATCTTTCGGGTACCGAGCGAGGCAAAGCAGCCGCCGCTGAGAAAAACGGCATAACCGAAAAAATATGGCTCGATGATAACAGCCGCCCCTGCCGGGAAGAAGACGTTATCGAAACATACGACAACCTGGGTTGGGAAATAAAGCGAAACGGCATTGTGATCCTGAATAGAAATGCCTATGACGAAACTACCCTCCCTTGGCAGGAGATCGATAGACTGACTGTTTCGGGTCATTATGAGGTAACTCTGGTGGTTTTTGTTGACGGTTACTATATACCCGTAAGCAATACTGTTAAATACGACGTGAAGTAATACATATAGATTTTTTACAAGGGAGGTGCGAAAATGCTGAGAGAGCTCTATATCGAAGACCTCGCGGTCATAGAAAAGGCTGAAATACAGCTTGCAGGCGGTCTGAACGTCTTTTCGGGCGAAACGGGCGCAGGCAAATCTATACTTATAAATGGCATAAACGCGGTACTCGGTCAGCGTATTACAAAAGATATAGTACGCGGCGGCGAGAAAAAAGCTGTTATCACCGCAGTTTTTGACAATATGACCGAGCAGCTTTCCGCGGCTCTCAAAGAAAATGGCATAGATTGCGACGACGACCAGATAGTTATCAGCCGTGAGATAAACTCCGACGGCGGCAGCGTTGCAAGGCTCAATTCGCGCCCCGTAAGCGTTGCGCTTTTGAGGACAATTGCACCCATGCTTGTGAATATCCACGGTCAGCACGACAGCCGATCTCTCCTTTCAGCCGAGCGGCACTTAGAGCTTATAGATATTTTCGCCGCAGATGCCGACGTTTTAGACGATTATAAAAAGTCGTTCCGCCAGCTGCAAAACGTTTCCCGTGAACTTAAAAAAGCAAGCGCAGATTCTCAGCAGAAAGAAGTACGTACAGCGCAGTTTGCCGCGATAGTTAACGATATAAAGCCGCTTGAGCTTTTACCCGACGAAGATACCGATATTGAAAAACGCTTTGAACTTGCCGACAGCTCGCGTGAACTTTCGCAGGTGCTGTCAGCAGTCGTAACGGCAATATACGGCAGCGATGAGCAGTCTTTCGGCGCAAGCAGCAGTGTTGCAGATGCATCTCATAAACTCGCAGCTTTTCAGGAAGAATTTTCAGACTTAGAGCCTATAGTCCAAAGGCTTGAAAGCGTAAGAATAGAGCTTGACGATATTTCAACACTTCTGATGAGATTTATAGGCAGCGTTGAGATAGATCCTGCCGAGTTTGCGCGCCTCAGCCGCCGCCGTGACGAGATACTACAGCTTAAAAGAAAGTACAATACAGACGTCAACGGTCTTATTAAGCTTTGCGAAACTTCGGGCGACGAGCTTTTGAAACTCACAGGCAGCGAAAGTAATATAGAGCAGCTTCAGAAAGAGCGTGCCGATCTTCTGAAAGAGGTATCTCAAAAAGCCGCCAAGCTATCCGATATCCGAGAGAAAGCCGCAAAACGTTTTTGTGAAAGCGTAGCCAATGAGCTTGAATTTCTCAATATGCCAAACGTCACACTCAGTTTTGAGCATACCAAAGGCAAACTTACCGTAAGCGGCATGGACAGTATAGAACTTCTTATCAGCGCAAATCTCGGCGAACCGCCGAAACCCATAGCTAAAATTGCCTCGGGCGGCGAACTTTCAAGAATAATGCTCGCTCTCAAATGCGTTATTGCCGACCGAGACGACATACCCACCATGATATTTGACGAGATAGATACCGGCGTAAGCGGCAGAGCGGCTCAGAAAATTGGCATAAAACTCAGCGAGCTTGCTGCGCACAGGCAGGTGCTTTGCGTAACGCATCTTTCGCAGATAGCCGTTCAGGCTGACGAGCATATACTTATAGATAAACGAACCACAGGAGGCAGAACTTCAACCGCAGTTACAGTGCTTGACAAAAAGGGCAGGGTAGATGAAATAGCCCGAATCTTAGGCGGCGAAAGCGTTACCGAAACCACCATTAAAAATGCCGAGGAACTCATCGCCGAAGCGGCAAGTCTGAAGATAAAAAGTAAAAAATCTTAAAAAATTATTAAATCTGTTGATTTTTCTTGCATGGATATGATACAATATAGCAGTGGAGAGCCGA
>CANRDG010000080.1 GCA_947629275.1 uncultured Clostridia bacterium
CGGTACCCTCACGCTATAATAATTCGCTTGTAAAAGCTCATTATTATAGCTGCGCCGATAGAGGTGTAAAATTCGGGAAGTGAATTCCCGAATTTTACTTTTATTTTAAAATATATTTTGACAATCTGTGTTCTTTTTTTCTTGTTAAAAAACCGCGAATATTGTATAATTATAGTGAAAGGAGGTCTTTCGCTATGTTTGAAAATTTTGAAAGACATTTAAAAGAACAGGAACTGTCAAAAAACACTGTAGACTCATATATGTTCGCGGTAAGGCAGTTTCACGAAAATTACGGTACTGTAACACTAAAGAACCTGCGTTCCTACAAAACGTGGCTGATCGAAAACTACAAACCAAAGACCGTAAATCTGCGGCTGAGGGCGATCAACTGTTATTTGGAGAGCATAGGCAAGGAGAAGTGGAAACAGCCCGTTGTGAAGATCCAGAACAAAACGTTTCTCGAAAACGTAATTAGCGAGGCTGACTACGAATATTTCAAAAGCCGCCTGAAAGAGGACGGCGAGATGTTCTGGTATTTCGTCATACGCTTTCTTGCCGCAACGGGGGCGCGCGTAAGCGAACTTATCCAAATAAAAGCGGAACACATACGGCTCGGCTATCTCGATCTCTATTCCAAAGGCGGCAAGCTGAGACGTATATATTTTCCCTCATCGCTGCAAAGAGAGGCGCTTGAATGGCTTGCGGAAAGCGGCATAAAAAGCGGCTTTGTTTTTCTCAACAAATACGGCGAACGCATTACCACGCGCGGCATTTCGGGGCAGCTAAAGCGCCTTGCCGAGCGATATGGCATTGATACCGCGGTAGTTTATCCGCACTCTTTCAGGCACAGATTTGCAAAAAGCTTTCTTGAGCGGTGCAACGATATTGCGTTTCTTGCCGACCTTATGGGGCATGAGAGCATAGAAACAACGCGCATATACCTGCGAAAGACCGCCACCGAACAGCGCGAGATAGTCAATAAGGTGGTTGACTGGTAGACCTTGCACTTATTTGTGTAAAAAATGCCCTGCGGCTCTTGAAAAATTCTTGCATATGGTATATAATAGATATAACTATGTAGTGATAACCATGCTATGAACGAAAGGCGGTAATATAAATTGTTTGATATAACTTTGTTTGCAGGCAAAAGCGGTATGCAGAACGTATACGCGCCGCTGCCGTTTGTGGCGCACCTTGTTTTCTGCGCGCTGGCAACGCTTTTGTACGCGGTGCTTTTCAACAGGCGCGGCAAAAAGCATTACCTTGTGCTGATGATAGCCATTGACCTTACGCTGATGACGCAGTTCTGGACGGACGAAATAGTTATCTTCGCGGTAGGTTTTGCAGAGGTAGTAATGCTTATCATCGCAGGCGTGCTGGCGTATCAGAGCGCCAAAGAGGACAAAGCAATGGCAGAAAAGCGCAAACAGGAGGCACGGCTTCACAGGCTTGAAATAGAGCAGCGGCGGCAATCGGAAAAGCTTTTTGTAAAGCAGGAGTATATAGACAAAAATTTCGGGAAAGGCATTGTCGATCACGCGTTTGACGAGGACGACGATGAGTAAGAATTATGAAGAAGCTTGTTATTCTTGACAGTGAAACGGTAACTAAAGGTGATGTTTCTTTAGATGAAGTTACCGCCCTTTGCGAAACCAAAATTTTCGGCTATACCCCGAATGACGAAGTCGCCGACAGGATAGGCGATGCAGATGCGGTCATATGCAACAAATGCCTTATCACTGAAGATGTTTTTGATAAGTGTAAAAATCTAAAGTACGTCGGGCTTTTTGCAACGGGATATAATAATGTTGACATTAAATCTGCCAAAAAGCACGGTGCGGCGGTGTGCAATGTGCCGAGCTATTCAACAAATTCGGTCGCGCAGCATACGTTTGCTTTTCTTTTGAATTACTTTAACAAGACCGCCAAGTACGCTGAAACCGTTGCAAACGGCGACTGGGTGAATTATAAGTTGTTTTCGTACTTTTATATACCTATCACAGAGCTTGCAGGGCTTACCATGGGCATTATAGGCTACGGCGAGATAGGCAGAAAGACCGCCGAGATCGCAAGGGCTTTCGGCATGAACGTTATAACTTATACGCGCTCGCCGCAAAAGGTAACAGACGGCACAAGGGTGTACACTTTGCCGCAGCTTTTAAGTGAAGCAGATGTTGTGTCGCTCCACTGCCCTCTTACAAAAGACAACGAAAAAATGATAAACAGTGAGGCTCTCTCGATGATGAAGCCGACCGCGATACTTATAAACACCGCAAGGGGCGGGCTTGTAGATGAGCAGGCGCTGGCAGATGCCCTGAATGGCGGTAAGATAGCCCACGCGTGTTTGGACGTTTTAACAAACGAGCCTATGACGGAAGACTGTCCGCTTAGGTATGCAAAAAACTGCACCATAACGCCGCATATCGCATGGGCGCCTTATCAGACGAGAGTAAGGCTTCTGAAAGAGGTCGCCGAAAACCTGCGCTGCTGGCTTAGTGGTACGCCTCGCAACAATGTCGTAAAATAAAGGGTGAACTTATGTTTAGCGAAAAAGTTATCTGCATATGCGGCAAGCTGTGCGGCGGTAAAACTACATATGCAAAACGCCTGTGTCAGCAGGGCAGCGCGGTCATTTTGTCCGTTGACGAAATAATGCTTGCGGTGTTCGGTCAGTACGCAGGCGACAAGCATGAAATTTATGTCCACAGGCTGTATAAGTTTCTGTGCGAAAAAGCCGTGCAGATAGTAAAAGCAGGCGTGAATGTCGTTTTAGACTGGGGCTTTTGGACAAAAGACAACCGCGACAAAGCCAAAGCGTATTTCAAAGAACACGGCATAAGCTGTGAGATACACTATATAGATATTTGCGACGAGGACTGGGCAAAGTTTATAGAAAAGCGAAATGCCTCTGCTGAGGCACATAAAGATCGCGCCTATTATGTAGACAGCAAGCTTGTAGAAAAATTCAACAATATGTTCGAGATGCCCTCAAAAGAGGAGATCGACGCATGGATAATAATCTAAACCCAAGGAGAGTTTTAATATGCAAAGCGAAAACGAAATAAAGAAAAGAGTGGTAGTAAAGCTAGGTACTTCTACCTTGACCCATAAGACAGGCAGACTGAATATAAGGCGCATAGAACGAATAGTAAAAAACCTTGCCGATATGCATAACGGCGGCTGGGAGATAATACTTGTTTCAAGCGGCGCGATAGGTCTCGGCATGGCAAAACTGGGACTTATCGAAAAGCCTAAAGATACGCCGCTCAAACAGGCGTGCGCGGCTGTTGGTCAGTGCGAACTTATGTATTTTTACGACAAGATGTTTTCAGACTATAATCTCAACGTCGCCCAAATGCTGCTGACAAAATATATTTTGCTTGAAGATAGAAAAAAGAACGTGCAGAACGCTCTGAAAGAACTGCTGAAATTCAATGTCATTCCCATAGTCAACGAAAATGATACCGTGGCTATAGACGAACTGGAGCTTGAAGTCGGCGAGAATGATTCTCTTGCCGCAACAGTGGCAGTGCTTGCAGAGGCGGATATGCTCGTTATAATGTCCGACATTGACGGCCTTTACGACGACGACCCGAGAAAGAACCCCGAAGCAAAACTTATTTCGGCGGTGTACGATATCGACGACCATGTGAGAGAGCTTGCAGGCGGCGCAGGTACGGCGCTCGGCAAAGGCGGCATGAAGACCAAAATAGACGCCGCACAGATAGCTGTAGAAAACGGCATTGATATGCTGATAGTCAACGGCAGAGACCCCGATGTGCTGTACGACGTGTTTGAGCGCAAGCCTGTAGGCACTCTGTTCAAAGCCAAAGAAAATACCTGACGGGAGGCACAGTTATGAACGATCTGAATTATATAGAAGTACTCGGCGTAAACGCCAAAAAAGCGAGAGCTGAACTCGCCGCGGCAATGACTTCTCAGAAAAATGATGCCCTTAATGAGATAGCGCATATCCTGCGAAGAAGCAGCGAAAAAATAATCTCTCAAAACCAGATAGACATAAAAAACGCCAAAGAACGCGGTATCTCTCAGGCAATGCTTGACAGGCTCGCGCTTAACGAAAGCCGTATAGAAGCGATTGCCTGCGCCTGTGAGAACCTTACCAAACTTGACGACCCCGTGGGTATGGTAGACGGCGGCGGAACGCGCCCCAACGGCATAAGAATAGTAAAAACGCGCGTGCCGCTCGGTACTATCGGCATGATATATGAAGCGCGCCCGAATGTTACTGTCGATGCAGCGGCTTTGTGCCTTAAAAGCGGTAACGCGGTCATATTAAGGGGCGGCAAAGAGGCTTACTATTCAAACAAATGCCTCGTTGACCTTATGCGCATGGCAGTTGAGCGCGCAGGCTTTGACCCCAACATAATACAGCTAGTTGAGAATACCGCGCGCGAGGTCGCCACCATGATGATGAAAGCCAACGGATATATAGATGTGCTGATACCGCGCGGAGGTGCAGGGCTGATAAATACTGTTGTGCAGAACGCCACCGTACCTGTTATAGAAACGGGCAAAGGCAACTGCCATATCTATATTGATGAAAGCGCAGACCTTGATATGGCTGTCGAAGTTACCGATAATGCCAAAACTCAGCGCCCGTCAGTATGCAACGCAATAGAGACCTGCCTTGTGCATAGGGCGGTGGCAGAGCGGTTTCTGCTTATGCTGAAAAAGCGGCTTGATAAACACGGCGTTGAGATTCGCGGCGACAGAATGACAAAAATGATACTCGGCAGCGACGTCGTGGACGTTACCGAGGACGACTATGCCACCGAGTTTGACGATTATATTTTAGCCGTCAGGGTCGTGGACGACTTTGCGCAGGCGATAGAGCATATACAGAAGTATTCAACGGGACACAGCGAATGTATAATCACCGAAAGCCTGTATGCCGCTGAGGAATTTCAGCGCAGAATAGATGCCGCCTGCGTGTATGTCAACTGCTCAACAAGGTTTACCGACGGCGAGCAAATGGGGCTGGGCGCAGAGATAGGCATATCCACGCAAAAGCTGCACACCAGAGGCCCTATGGGTCTGAAAGAGCTGACGACTATCAAATGGCTGATAAACGGCAACGGGCAGATAAGGGCATGAAAATTTTCGCTATAGAAGCAAGAAACGGTTCTACTCATTTGAGCAGAGCCGTTTTTCTATTAGAGGCAAGAGGCAAGAAGCATGAACTTTTCACAACGCCATTGCACACGTAAGCGCGCACAGGCGAAAAAGCTAAGGTCTTTTCAAAGGAAAATCCCTCTCTTGCAGGGATTTTCCTCTTGTGAAATAGTCCACTGGACTATTTCACAATTCACCTTTTTCAGAGCGCACTCAGTGTCTCAGGGACTCTGTCCCCGTACCCCTGCAAGCCTTTTGAAAAAGGCTTGACCGAAAACTTTTCCGTTTTTCTGCTATTCATTCTCTATCTTTCAAACTCACCAGCACCACCCCAGCAGCAGCACCTATTATCGCGCCGCACACCGCATAGTACACCTTGACCGATACCCCCAGCTTCACGCATATCACCATGATGACCGCCGCCGCGAGCATGGAAAACAAAAACAGTCCGCCAAAGCAAAGCGACAGCCTGTTGCGCCTTGCCCACTGCCGCAGCTTGCCGCCCTCTTTTGGCTCCCTTTTCTTTGCGCGCCGCCTTAAAAACGCGCCTAAAAAAGCGCAGACTGCCGCTGTAAAAACAAACGGCAGTCCTGCATATAAAAGCATTGTTTCCATTATAAAACTCTTACGCCCACAACGCCGTCGATAGCCTTAATAGCCTCAACGTCAACGCTGCCGGCAACGTCAAGCATGGTGTACGACCAGTCTTTCTTTGACTTGTTCACCATGTTCTCGATGTTTGCGCCCTTTTCTGCAACAGTTCCTGTTATCTGCGTGAGCAGCGCGGGAATATTCTTGTGCAGCACGCATACAAGGTGATCGCCCGTCTTTGCAAGCTCTGCGTTCGGGAAGTTTACAGAATTCTTTATAGTGCCCTTCTCAATGTAGTCAATAAGCTCGTGAGCCGCCATAACAGCGCAGTTGTCTTCCGATTCGGGAGTAGAAGCGCCCAGGTGCGGCAGAACTATAACGCCGTCAACACCGAGAACAACATCATCTGCAAAGTCTGTAACATACTTAGCTACCTTGCCGTCTGCAATAGCCTTTACTACCGCTTCGCTGTTCACCAGTTCGCCTCTTGCAAGGTTTATTATGCGAACGCCGTCTTTCATAGTCGCTATCTGCGCTTCATCTATCATGTTCTTGCCCTCGGGGGTGTAAGGAACGTGCAGCGTGATGTAATCGCTGTTTTTGTAGATGTCATTTATATCGGCAACTACCTTGACCTGCGGTTTGAGATTAAGAGCCGCATTTACAGAAAGATACGGGTCGTAGCCTATAACGTCCATGCCAAGCGAGATAGCCGCGTTAGCTATCTTTCCGCCTATTGCGCCCAGACCTATAACACCGAGCGTTTTGCCCATTATCTCGGGGCCTGCATACTTAGCCTTGCCGCCCTCAACTGTCTTGGGAGCGTCGGGAGTGCCTTTGAGTGAAGCAGCCCACGCGGCGGCCTCCGTAATCTTTCTTGAAGAAAGCAGCAGAGCGCATATCGCGAGTTCTTTAACTGCGTTTGAGTTAGCGCCGGGGGTGTTGAATACAACTATGCCCTCTTCTGCGCATCTGTCAACGGGTATGTTGTTTACGCCTGCGCCTGCTCTTGCAATAGCGAGCAGTTCGTTGCCAAACTCCATTTCATGCATTTTTGCAGAGCGTACCATTATAGCGGTAGGGTTCTCTATAGAATCTCCTACAGCGTAAGCAGCCCTGTCGAAAATATCTGTGCCGCAAGCGGCTATTTTGTTAAGAGTAAGAATATTGTACATTTATATGACCTCTTTCATAATTTCAGAAAATTCAGGCGTTTTCTGCCTCAAACTTCTTCATGAATTCAACAAGCTTCTCTACGCCCTCGATAGGCATAGCGTTGTATATCGAAGCTCTCATGCCGCCAACGGTTCTGTGACCTTTAAGATTCTCAAAACCAGCCGCCTTAGCCTCTGCAACGAACTTCTTGTCAAGCTCCTCATCACCGGTAACGAACGGAACGTTCATAAGGCTTCTGTCTTTCTTTTCAACAGTACCCTTGAACAGCTTGCTCTGGTCGAGGAAGTCATAAAGTATCTTAGCCTTCTTCTCGTTGTGAGCCTTCATAGCTTCCAGACCGCCCATTTTCTTTATCCACTTGAATACCTTGCCGCAGATATATATGCCGTAGCAAGGAGGCGTGTTGTAAAGAGAATCGTTGTCAGCCTGAGTCTTCCACTTGAGCATGGTAGGCACTGTGGCAGGAATATCGTCTCTGATAAGGTCTTCTCTGATTATAGCGATAACAACGCCGGCGGGTCCTACGTTCTTCTGTACGCCGCCGTATATAACGCCGTACTTGGTAACGTCAACAGGCTCGGACAGGAAACAGGAAGATACGTCCGCTACAAGGTCTTTGCCCTTGGTGTTCGGCAGCTGCCAGAACTTTGTGCCGTAGATAGTGTTGTTTTCACAGATGTAAACATAGTCAGCGTCCTCGGGAATGTCGAGATCCGAGCAGTCAGGTATGTAAGAGAAAGTCTTGTCAGCCGAAGAAGCTACCGCAACAGCCTCGCCGTACTTCTGAGCTTCCTGATAAGCTTTCTTAGCCCACTGACCTGTGATTATGTACGCTGCCTTGCCGTTCTTCATAAGGTTCATAGGTATCGCAGCAAACTGCTGTGATGCACCGCCCTGCAAGAAAAGCACCTTGTAGTTGTCGGGAATGTTCATAAGCTCTCTGATATCCGCCTCGGCGTCCTTGATTATCTTGTCAAACGCCTTTGAACGGTGGCTCATCTCCATTACCGACATACCCGTTCCCTGATAGTCGAGCATTTCCTCTGCTGCTTCTTTCAGAACTTCTTCGGGAAGCACCGCAGGACCTGCGCTGAAATTATAAACTCTGCCCATAATTGATTCCTCCGAATTAAAAAATTTTTGTCGTAAATAATTACAATAAAATACTCTATTATTATACCCCTTTCCGCCTGAAAAGTCAAGAGCGCGCGGCTACTTTTTCAGCATACTTTGAAACCGTTTGCATAATGACTAAATTTAAGTTTGATAATTTGTGAAAACAGCCAAAATAAACTGCTTTTCCAAAGTTTTTATAGACAAAATCATTTTTATGAAGTATAATTTGAATATGAAAATAATTAAAGGAGGCTGACAAGCCATGAATTCAACTCTGAAAAAAGGCGTTTGCGAGGCCATAGGCACCTGTGTGCTCGTGCTTTTCGGCTGCGGCACCGCGGTATTTTCCGGCGGCAACCTTGTAGCAACAGCTCTCGCATTTGGTCTATCCATCGTAACAATGGCATACACTATCGGAAAGGTATCAGGCTGCCATGTAAACCCTGCCGTATCGCTCTC
>CANRDG010000081.1 GCA_947629275.1 uncultured Clostridia bacterium
TTTAGAATTACCTCTTTGTTCGCATCTTTTTTAAGATCTATAACAATTCTTACCTGTTCCGTCTTGTCCGATTCATCATTGACATCGTAAATGCCCTCTATCCTCTTGTCTTTAACAAGATCCGCAATGCTCTTTACAAGTTCCGCCTTGTTCACCATGTAAGGGATCTCATTTACAACTATCCTCGTCCTGCCTGCGTGTTCTTCAAAACTCGTCTTTGAGCGCAGTATAAGCTTGCCCTTGCCGGTTGCGTATGCAGCCCTTATGCCGCTCCTGCCCATAATAATGCCGCCTGTCGGGAAATCCGGTCCCTTTATGCACTCCATAAGGTCATAAAGAGACGCGTCCGGGTTTTCCATAAGCAGGTCAATTGCATCTACAACTTCCGAAAGATTATGCGGCGGAATGTTCGTCGCCATACCAACTGCAATACCAACAGAACCGTTGCACAAAAGCTGCGGAAACCTCGAAGGCAGTACCACAGGCTCTTTCAGACGGTCGTCATAGTTGGGCATAAAGTCAACAGTCTCTTTGTCAATGTCCGCCAGCATCTCTAAAGATAGCTTTGACATTCTCGACTCCGTGTAACGATATGCAGCAGGCGGATCTCTATCCAGCGAACCGAAGTTTCCATGACCGTCAACAAGCGGGTATCTCAAAGAGAAATCCTGCGCCAGTCTTACCATAGCATCATAAACCGACGCGTCACCGTGAGGGTGGTATCTACCCAGCACAGAACCTACCGTGTCAGCGCACTTTCTGTAAGGCGTGTTCGGCAGCAGCTTGTTTTCATACATAGTGTAAAGTATCCTGCGGTGAACAGGTTTCAGCCCGTCGCGCACATCGGGCAGCGCACGAGAGATTATTACCGACATCGAGTATTGCAGGAACGAATTTTTCATTTCCTTTTCAATATCGGTCTCCACTATATTTTCTACAAACGGCTCGTCCGAAATATGATGTTCATTGTTTTTTGCACTCAAAATTATCACTACTCCTGTCGCCGCGACTATTCATCACAGCTTTTTTATATCTTTGAATTTCTTTTCAAATACCTCTTTTACAGCGCTTTTCTGCGCCTCTGTCAGCGCCCTTTTCGGCAATACGTGAAAGGTCTCTTTCGTCACAAAAACCATATACAGCTCGTCATTTTCTACAAGCCTTATCCCGTCCTGCCCAAAAGTATACCTGCTCGGCGGTGGCTTCAGCCTTCCCATAACTTCTTCATCGCCGTCCTCGTCGCCGTTTACTTCTCGTGCGGTTTGAACGTCCTCCTGCGGTATAATTGTCTCTATCTCAAAACCTTTTTCGTAAATACTAAGAATATACCTGTCGTCTTTCAGCACTTCCAAAGCCGTAAGCAGCATTTTGCGTATGCGGTATTGATTGAGCCATACCACCGCCGCAAAGGCTATGCATATCACCATAAGCCCCCACGCTATGCTGTCGCCCTTGCCGCTTATTATCTGTATCGCGAATGACAAAGCCACCAGCCCAAACAGCGCCGACGTAATTATGTTTCTTTTCAGCGTGTACAGCCTTTGAAATATCCTGAAAGCCCTGTCTTCTTCTTCAAGAGTTATGTCGTATTCTATACGCTCCAAAAGCTTTCCCATATCTTCATTTTGTACCGCATTTTCCGTTATCTCAATGTTTTCCATACTATCTTATATGCTTATATATCAAGATTTTCAGCAAATCTTGCGTTTTTCTCAATGAACTCTCTCCTCGGCTGAACTTTGTCCCCCATGAGTATAGTGAATATCTCGTCCGCCTTGACCGCGTCTTCCATAGTCACTTTAAGCATTATCCTCGTTTCGGGGTTCATAGTCGTGTCCCACAGCTGCTGCGAATCCATCTCACCAAGACCCTTGTATCTCTGCACATCGACTTTAACGTTCGGATCTCCGCCGCTCAATTGTGCAATATACTTGTCTCTCTCCGCTTCGTTGAACGCATAGTGCTTCTCCCTGCCGCGCTTGCATTCAAACAGCGGCGGCTGCGCTATAAATACATGACCCTCTTCAATAAGCGGTCTCATGTATCTGAAGAAGAATGTCAAAAGAAGCGTTCTTATGTGTGAACCGTCAACATCGGCATCAGCCATTATAATAACTTTGGCGTATCTCAGCTTCGTTATGTCAAAATCCTCGCCTATTCCCGTGCCTAAAGCAAGTACCACGGGCGCAAGTTTGTCGTTGTTGTATACCTTGTCAATGCGCGATTTTTCAACGTTGAGCATCTTGCCCCACAGCGGCAGTATCGCCTGAAAACGCCTGTCTCTGCCGCCCTTGGCCGAGCCGCCTGCCGAGTCTCCCTCAACGATGTATATCTCGGTTCTGTCCGTGCCCTTTTCTGAGCAATCCGAAAGTTTTCCCGGCAAAGAATTTGAACTCAGCGGAGTTTTGCGCCTTGCTTCTTCTCTGGCTTTTTTGGCAGCCTCTCTCGCCCTCTGCGCCTGTAATGCCTTGTCGAAAATTATCCTCGAAGCCTCCGGGTTTTCCTGCAAAAAGTCCATCAGCTTGTCCATTACCAGCTTTTCAACAAACGGTCTCACTTCAGGGTTGCCAAGCCTTCCCTTCGTCTGACCCTCAAATTCGCAGTTTGTAAGCTTAACCGAAACGATAGCCGTCAATCCCTCGCAAACGTCCTTTTCTTCCAGCTTCGGCGCGCCCTCTTTGAGAATATCGAACCTCCTGCCGTAGTCGTTCAGCGTTTTAACAAGTCCTTTTCTGAATCCGTTCTCATGCGTTCCGCCGTCGGGCGTGTGTATGTTGTTTGCAAACGACATTATTATTTCATTGTAAGAATCATTGTATTGCAGCGCAATTTCAGCATACATATCTCCCTTTATCCCGTTGAGATATATAACATTCTCGGTCAGCGCCTCGTAGCCTCTCGTGTTGTGAATGTGCGTCACAAATTCCCTTATACCGCCCTCATAGTGCAGCGTTTCACCCTGAATGTTTTCCTTGTCACGCCTGTCTGTAAATACTATCTTTATGCCTGCGTTCAGAAACGCCTGTTCTCTCAGCCTTTTGAGAAGTATGTCATATTCATATACGGTAGTTTCCTGAAAGATCTCCGGGTCAGCCTTGAACATAACGGTAGTGCCCGTCTTGTCCGTCTCGCCGATTATCTTCATTTCTTCGCTGTACTTGCCGCGTTCAAATCTCTGAAAATGTATATTCTTTCCGTCGTATACCGTAAGCTCCAGCCACTCAGAAAGCGCATTAACAACAGAAGCGCCAACACCGTGCAGTCCTCCTGCGACCTTGTATCCGCCGCCGCCGAATTTTCCGCCCGCGTGCAAAACGGTGTATACCACAGTCGCAGCCGAAATACCCTCTGTCGGGTGTATGCCCGTAGGTATGCCTCTGCCGTTGTCCGAAACTCTTATTATATCTCCTTCCAGAATATCAACGGTTATCTCGCTGCAATATCCTGCAAGTGCCTCGTCTATCGAGTTGTCAACTATCTCATATACCAGATGATGCAGACCCCTAGGGCCCGTCGAGCCGATGTACATACCCGGTCTTATCCTTACCGCTTCCAGCCCCTCGAGTACCTGTATCTGGCTTTCATCGTAAACATTGCTCTCATCAACGGTCGAGATCTTCCCTTCCGTCTCGTTTATCTGCTGTTCGTTCAGCTCTTTCAGAATTTTTACAGCATCTACATTCTCTGCATTCTCAATGTTCCCTACGTTTTCTCCGTTTTTCTTGTCCGATAACATGACCTACGCTCCTTAATTCTTCTTAAAACTTCTAAATACTTATATACTATTTTTATTTATATCAACAGTATTTTCAACTGCATTGTTTCTTTTCATTCGCTTGTATAACGTCGCACACGCCAGCTGTGAAATATATACCCTCTCCGTCAGCTGCTCGTCAAAGCATACAATAAAACTTTTCGGCAAATCAAAAGTCGTGTATATAACTCTTTTCAGCTTCTCCGCGTTTGCAAGATATTCTTTAGTACTCTTTGAAATTGACGTATTTTCAATATCGAATATCCCCACTATCTCGCTCGTTCTCACACTGTACCCGTTTCCTATATGAAGATACATATTATCCTGCCGCTTTCTTTACCTTTCCGTTTTCAATGCAGTATACCTTGCCGTTTGAGAGAATTGAAGACCTCTCGCAGCAGGTTATAAATATCTGCATTTTTTTTATTTTAGAAATAACATATTCCTGCCTGCTCCTGTCAAGCTCGCTCAAAATATCGTCAAGCAGTATCACAGGCGGATCGTCCGTTTCTTTCGTCAGTATATACCCCTGCGCCAGTTTCAGTATCAAAGCAATGCTCCTGTGCTGTCCCTGCGATGCAAAATCCCTAGCATACAGCCCGTTCAGCCGCGCAATAAGGTCGTCCCTGTGAACTCCCACCTGCGTAAAACCGCTCTTTATGTCAATATCCAGATTTTTACGCACAGCATCGTAATATTCTTTTGCCATTGCCTCCGCGTAATCTGTCCTGCCCTCTAAATTATCAAACACAGTTGACTGATATTGCAGCGTAAGCTTTTCTTTTCCTTTTGAGATCTCATCATATAAAGGCGCTGCGAACTGCTCTAGTTCCTTAACGTAATTATACCGCAGCATTGAAATATACGCCCCGAGCCTTGAAAGCTGCGTATCAAAAATATCCAGCATTTCAACGTCCGCGCCGCCGAAAGCAATGTTTTTCAAAAGAGCGTTTCTCTGCTGCAGTACATTTTCATACTTCGCCACAACCGATGAATACGAAAGCTTCACCTGCGATACCGAAAGATCCATAAAACTGCGCCTTATATCCGGCGAACCCTTTGAAAGCTCCAGATCCTCCGGCGTGAACACCACGCATTTCAACCTGCCGAACAGCTGCGCCATATTCTTCACTTTTACGCCGTTTACAGTAATTTTCTTGTCCTTGTAATTCTGCTTCAGCGCCCCTGCGTAAATAGTCTGCTCTCTTTCTCCGTCGTTATATTTAAGCTCTATCGAAAACTTTTCCTTGTCAAAACCTATAATGTCCCTGTCTTTTGTGCTGCGAAAGCTCCTCACGCCGCTGCATATCCATATCGCCTCAATAAGATTAGTCTTTCCCTGCGCGTTTTCACCGTAAAAAATGTTAGTTTTTCCGTCAGGTCTTATCTCAACATTTTCAAGATTTTTATATCCGTCAATTTTCAGCGACGTTATCCTCATTTCACCACTACCAGCTCGGTATCTATCTCAGGAACATATACCCTGTTTTCTTCTCTTATCTTCTTGCCCCTCATAAGGCACACTTCGCCGTCTACCTGTATTCTCCCCTGCGCTATTATCTCTTTCGCGTCTGCGCCCGAAAGCGCAAGCCCCGAAAATTTCAACAGCTGATCCAGCTTTATGTATTCGGTAGTTATCTTTATTTCGGCTGTTTTCATAATATCAACCCTGTAATCTCATTGGCAAAACAAGATATGTATACTCTTCTCCGCCGTTTGCAGGTACCATTTTCAGCGGCAGCTGGCTTCCGTTAAAAAGCATTTTTACCTTTTCATCTCCTGCCGCTTTCAGTGTATCGAGCATATACCTGCAATTAAAGCCTATTTTCAGCATAGGACCCGTAATTTCCGCATCTATGGTATCATTTATGTTTCCTATAGACGTAGAGCACGAAATATCTATCTTTCCGTTTTCAAACAAAAACTTTACCGGGCTGTTCATTCTCTCATTTATTAAAAGCATCGCCCTGTCAAGGGATTCGATAAGCTTTTTGGTCTCCACCGTTACCGTAATAGCGCTCTCTGTCGGTATAGCCTTTTTATAAGGGTGAAATTCTCCCTCCAGTATCCTTGAATACACCGTGTAGCCCGAAAACTCAAAAATAATATGTTTTCTTGCTACCTTTATCTCGCAAATGTTACCATCCTCATCTTTCAGAAGCTTTGCTATCTCGGTAAGCGTTTTTGCAGGCACTACGAACTTATATTCCTTGTCGGTCTTCATAGGCTCTGTCCTTACCGCCAGTTTGTGACCGTCCAGCGCCACCAGGTTGAAAATACCGTCTTTTATATCAAAAAGTTCACCTTTCAGTATAGGCTTCATATCCGTCTGCGCAGCTGCAAAGCAAGTCATGTTTATCATGCTTTTCAAAACAGACTGCTGCACCGAAATGCTCTCGCAATCACTTGCCGAGGGCAGCTCGGGATATTCGCTAGCAGATATAGCCGCAATATGGTATTCGGTATTGCCTCCGAGTATCTTCACCTGGAGATTATCATAAACTTCAATATCTACCGTATCGCAGCCCATTCTCTTTATTATATCCGCAAACAGACGTGAATTGAGCACAAAGCTTCCCATATCCTCAGACCTTGCTTCTATCTGCGTTTCAATACCCATTTCAAGGTCATAACCCGTCAGAGTAAGCACATTTCCCATAAGAGTAAGCTTTATACCCTCCAGACACGCAATAGTTGATTTTTCAGCCACCGCTTTGGAAACATTCGTTATCGCCTCATACAGCGTACCCTTTTCACATATAAATCTCATAACCTTAACTTCCTTTCATCATTTTCATCATTCGATAATTTCAAAACTTAATTATTCATTATTCAGTAAATAAATTTATCAATTTAAATTATAAAAATCTTTTCACCTGTTCACAAAAAACTTTTCTCTTTTGATATCAAACAAATTAAAATTTAAATTATAGTATTAGTAATATGCTCTGTTCAAACAACTCAAACAATTCGCTATCCCTCTTCCTAAGGGATTTAGTGTCCCACTTTTTTCAAACACTTTCCTAACACATCTAACACTTCAAAGACCTCTTCCCTCCAAAAAAGTTGAAACCGCTTTCAACATACTAAAACAAGTTGTTGAATACGTTGAAAGTTCCCATCATAAAATTTTTTCTTGGTTTTTTTCAACTTGTCTTGTTGAAGTGATAAAATTTTTACATTAAATTTTGATCTACATCTTGTAGCAAAATGCGTATCAACGCACAAAATAGGAAAACAAAATTTAATTTATGTTAATTTAAATGTTGAAAACTTTGTTGAAAGTGTTGAAAATCCGATAAAAATTTTATATTGACAAATAATTTTTTCTGTGCTTAAAAACAAAAACATATTTGTTCATAAAATGACCGCATTTTAACAATTAGCGCAAATTTTTATCAGTTCATTTTAAGATTTTTGATTATATCTCTTACCGTGTCGTTAAGGTCATTGTTCTTTTTCATCATCGCAACAACGTCTTTAAATCCCGTCGTCATCGTCGAATGATCTCTGTTCAGTTCGCTGCCTATTTCCAAGAAAGTCATTCCCTTAACTTCCCTAAGAATATAAATAGTGACTTTTCTTGCAAGAGAAATAGGTGCGCTGCGGTTTTTAGATCTTATATCTTCGGGCGATACTCCGAATGCCACCGATATCTCGCTTATTATCCTGTCAACGGTTATCTCTGCCGGATGGTTGTCTATCTGGATCTCTTTTACCACCCTCTGCGCCATCGAGATAGACGGGCTTTCGCTGGTAAATACCGTAAGAGCCTTTATTTTCTTTACCGCACCTTCCAGCTGCCGAATATTAGTTTTCAGTTTTTCGGCTATTATTCTAGTTACAGGTTCGCTGAGAGTCATGCCCAGCTCCTGCGCCTTTTTGTTAAGTATAGCTATCCTCGTTTCAAAATCGGGCGGCTGAATGTCCACCTGCATACCCGTAACAAAGCGTGAATGAAGCCTGTCCATAAGCTTTGTTATCTTGGAGGGCGGTATGTCGGAAGTCAGCACTATCTGTTTTCCCCTGTTGTATATCTCGTTGAAAGTGTAGAAAAACTCTTCTTGTGTAGAATCCTTTCCGGCTATGAACTGCACATCGTCCATAAGCAGAAAATCAGCATTTCTGAACTTGTCATGAAAAGCAGCCGTCTCTTTGTTCGTAACAGCCTTTATATATTCGTTTGTGAATTGTTCGCCGGTTATATATATCAGATTCACATCGGGATACAGTTTGTGTACCTTGTTTTCTATAGCTTTTATCAGGTGCGTCTTTCCAAGTCCCGAATTTCCGTAAATGAAAAGCGGATTGAAAACGTCCTTGTTCTCGTTGTTGTCAAGATCTGATACCGCCGTGCAGAAAGCATACGCCAATTCGTTTGATTTTCCCTTTACAAAGTTGTCGAACGTCAGTTCCTTTCCTCCGCTCTCGTTCATTATCCTTTCTTCGGCAGCCGTTATCTCTTTATTTTTAGCTTCCGCTTCTTCGCCTGGCTTTACAAGTATTTTAACATCTACAGCAAAACCCAGTATCTCTTCAAATGCGATTTTCAGTATGTCGCCGTACTGCGAATAAGCCGTCTTCGCGCTGAAATCCGAGTCCGCGTACATTATCGCCGTTCCGTCCTCCAGCTTGTAAGGCTGCAAGGTATTTATCCACATATCATATCCCACACTGCTTATGCCCGGGTCGCTTTT
>CANRDG010000082.1 GCA_947629275.1 uncultured Clostridia bacterium
ACGCTGGTGTGCTATTCGTACAGCAAATCGCTCTCGCTGCCGGGCGAGAGAATAGGTTACATAGTCGTTCCCGATGAAGTAACCGACAGCAAGAATGTGTATGCATCGGTATGCGGCGCAGGAAGATCTCTCGGCTATGTGTGCGCGCCAACGCTTTTCCAGCAGGTGATAGCAAAATGCGTTGACTGCGTTTCGGATATTTCGGCATATAAGAAAAACCGCGATCTGCTCTATAACGGGCTTACTCAGCTTGGTTATGAGTGCGTAAAGCCCGACGGTGCGTTTTATCTGTTTGTAAAGACACTGGAGGAAGACTCGGTGGCGTTTTGTGAAAAGGCTAAAGAATACGACCTTTTGCTTGTGGCAGGCGACGGCTTTGCCTGCCCGGGCTATATGCGCATATCTTACTGCGTGGACGATAAGACAATAGTAAATTCGCTGCCTGCGTTCAAGGCGCTTGCCGAAAGCTATAAGAAGTAAGTAGTATTTTGCGCTTACGCGCACCCTGCGGAGCTGTTCGCCGCCCCCTGTACTTCGGTTATTCCCTCATTTTGAGTATGCTAATACTTTCGCGCATTTTACTTGTTAGGAATTTTTCACATTGTACGGCGTTCCAGAATGGAACGCCGAAAGAAAGCGATATGCTACAACAAGGAGAGGCTCTCTCTTGCAGAGCCTCTCCTCTTTCTAAACAGTCCACCGGACTGTTTAGAAATTCACCTCTTGCAGAGCGCACGCTGTGTCTCGGGGACTCTGTCCCCGTACCCCTGCGACCCTTTTGAAAAAGGGTCGATCGAAAACTTTTCCTTTCTTGACAAGGCTTGAAACCTTTGCGGTTAAACGCAAAAAAGCAAAAACCTCTTGCTGTATTTTGCAGCAAGAGGAGTTTTGTTTACATCTTTTCAACGGTATCTATAGCCAGTACGTCAAGATGTTTTATAAGCATTTGTTTTACAAGTCGGCAAAGGTTTATCCACGCCGACTTTTTCTTTTCGTCGCTCTCATTCATGATATGGTTTTCCTGATAGAATTTAGAGAAAAGCACCGCCAGCTGATAGGCGTTCTCGCAGACGTAATTCGGCGCTCTTTCGGCGAATGCGTGCCTGAATGTTTCGTCAGTCAGCAAGATGTTCAGCATAAGCTCGCGCTCGCTGTCTGTATATATCTCGCCAAGCTCTATCTCGCCTTCATCTTCAATACCCAGCTTGCGAAGCACAGAGCATATGCGCGTTACCATGTAAAGCAGGTATACGCCAGTTTTGCCGTCGGCAGAGAGAAACTTGTCAAGGTCGAAAATGTAATCTTTAGAGCGGTGGTTTATAAGGTCGCCGAATTTTATAGAAGCTATGGCTATCCTGCGCGCGGTGTCGTCAAGCTCTTGCGGACTGTCAAACTTGTCTGCCTGCATTCGAGATTTAGCCGCATCAAAGGCGGTATCTAAAAGCATTTGCAGCTGCATAACGCCGCCGTCACGTGTTTTGTATGGCTTGCCGTCGCTGCCGTTCATAGTACCGAAGCCCATATATTCAAGCTGCGTTTCATCGCGCACAATGCCCGAAATTTTTGCACAGCGGAAACACTGCTCAAAGTGCAGAGTCTGCCGCTTGTCTGCAACATACCAAACGTTATCGGGCTTGAAATCTTTCTCGCGCTGTATAAGAGTTGCGAGGTCGGTGGTATCATAAAGCACCGAACCGTCGGTCTTTTTTATCATAACGGGCGGCATCGGGGCTTTGTCGTCCTCCTGCGCCACGTCTACCACCATAGCGCCCATGCTCTCATGCATAAGACCCTTTGAATTTAGCAGGCCAATAAGCTCGGGGATATACTCGTCCGCGTCGCTTTCACCGTACCAGTGATCAAAATCAACATTCAGCTGCGAGAATATATTTTTAACATCGCCGACCGATATGCCTACAAGCTTTTTCCACAGGTCGTAAATGCCCTTTTTATGAGATTGCAGCATAAGCGTCATGCCGTGAGCCTTTTCTTTGAAAGCCCTTCCGTCGTCGCTGTCCTCTTTTGAACGCTTGCTTGCCGCAGGGTATATCTCGTTAAGTTGTGCTGTGTCAATGTCGGGTATAACGTCATTTTCGGGGTCAAAATCTTCGCTGAAACATTTCCAGTCGGGGTGTTTTTCAGAGAGATACGCAATAACAAGCCCCATGGGCATACCCCAGTCGCCAAGGTGAGCATCGCCTATAACTTTGTGACCGCAAGCCTTGGCAAGCCTTTTCAGCGCCTCGCCGATTATCGCGCTGCGCAGATGCCCTATATGAAGCGCTTTGGCAACGTTGGGTCCGCCGTAATCTATAACTATGGTAGAGGTTTTTTTAGCCTGAACTATGCCTAAGTGCTCGTCTTTGGCAATGGCGCGGCACTGAGAAGCTAAAAATTCGTCGGTCAGCGTGATGTTTATAAATGCAGGCTTTACAGCCTCGACCTTTGCAAAACGCTTGTCCTCTTTAAGCTTGTCGGCAACTTCCTGCGCTATTATGGCAGGTGACTTGTGATAAAGTTTTGCGCCGCCGAAAGCCCCGTTGCACTGAAACTGACATATATCAGGTCTGTCAGATATAAGCACCGTGCCGAGCGAGGGGTCGTAGCCGCAGCTTTCAAACGCCGCCGAAACCGTTTCGGTAAGCAGCGTGGTAATATTTTTTGTACGTTTATTTTCCGGCATATGATTCATTCCTTTAAAATTTTTCGCATTTTTAATTATAGCACATCTCTTCCATAAAATCAAGAAGAAATAAAGAGCGCATAAAAACGCCTTCGCGCTCTTGAAAAATTGCTTGATATGTGTTACAATAAAAATAACTAAGCTTATTTTAACGGAGGTAGGATAATGGACCGCTGGACTGTGGGAAAGCCCGATGAGACTCTTGCAAAAGAAATAGAAAAACAGTGCGATCTTTCGCCGCTGTGCATAAAGGTGCTTTTGTCAAGGGGCTGCAAAGACCTTAGCGACATAGCGGCATATTTTGAGGACGTGCCGCTTGAAGATCCGTTTATGCTGAAAGATATGCAGGAAGCTGTGGATACTATCAACAAGGCGATAGACAGCTTTTTGCCTATATGTGTTTACGGCGACTATGACTGTGACGGCGTTACCGCAACGGCGGTGCTTTATAATTATCTTGAATGCAGCGGAGCTAATGTTACTTATTATATACCCGAGCGTTCCGAGGGTTACGGTATGAATGTTGATGCGGTACGCAGGCTGGCAGAAAGCGGCGTAAAGCTTATAGTTACCGTTGACAATGGCATTTCGGCTGCCAAAGAGGCAGAGCTTATAGAAGAGCTCGGAATGAAACTGGTAGTTACCGACCATCACAAGCCGCCCGAAGTGCTGCCGAAAGCAGTTGCTATAGTTGACCCGCACAGGCTCGATTGCCCGTCATCTTTCAAAGATATTGCTGGAGTTGGCGTTGCGCTGAAACTGTGTGCGGCGCTTGACGGCGGGGACTATGATGCAGTTTTAGAGCAGTACGGCGATTTAGTGGCAATAGGCACGGTGGCAGACGTTGTGCCGCTGAAAGGCGAGAACAGAACAATAGTGAACGCCGGTATGAGACTTTTAAAAAATACCGAAAATCAGGGTCTTATAGAGCTTATGGAACTTAGCGGCATGGGCGGTGAAAAAGCACAAAATATGACCTGCTCCGATATAGCTTTCAGGCTTGCTCCGCGCATAAATGCGGCAGGAAGATTCGGTTCGCCAAAATCTGCGGTGGCGCTTTTGCTCGCTGAGGACGAAGAAGCACAGCTTAAAGCGGAAGAACTTAACGACCTTAACAGCAGCCGCAAGGATTGCGAAAAAGAAATAATTGCGCAGATAAAAGCGAAAATAGAGAAAAACCGCGATCTGCTCTCCGAAAAGGTGCTCGTTATAGACGGCAAGGGCTGGCACCACGGGGTAGTTGGCATAGTTGCCTCTAAGATAATGGAAGCCTACGGAAAACCGTGCGTGCTTATTTCAATAGACGATGACGGCATGGCTAGGGGCAGCGCAAGAAGTATGCACGGGTTCAATATTTTCAAATGCTTTACATACTGCGACTGCCTTTTGGAAAAGTCGGGCGGTCATGAATGTGCAGGCGGATTGTCTATAAAAGAAGAAAACATTCCGGCGTTCAAACAAATGGTGCGCGAGTATGCCGACAAAGCCGAGACCATGCCGTACCCCGAGCTTAAAGCCGACAAGCTGCTGACGCGCGAAGATCTGACTTGCGGTCAGGTGCAGTCGCTGGAAAAACTCGAACCGTTCGGTGAGAGCAACTCCGAACCGCTGTTTGCCATGATTGGCGCAAAAGTGCAGAAAGTGATACCTCTTTCGCAGGGCAAACACACAAAGCTCGAGGTATCTTACGACAGCACCGTGCAGGACGTTTTGCTGTTTGGCAAAGAACCCGAAAGAATAGGCATACGGCAGGGCGACAGGGTAGACATAATGGTAAGGGCAGGCATAAATGAATACGGCGGCACAAGGTCGGTATCGCTGAAAGCCGAGGATATACGCCTGAGCGGTATAAAGCAGCAAAAGGCGTTCGCGGCGATGAGGTGTTATGATGATATTGTGTGCGGAAAAAATGTAGAGCCTAAGCTTGCAGTCCTTATAAAGCCCGAAAGAAAAGAATTGCTTGCGGTATACAAAGCAATAGGAAATGGCATAAGTATAGATATGCTGTTGCAGAGAATGTATCTTGAATATAATATAAACTTCGGCAAAACGCGTGCTTGTGTGGATATATTCTGCGAGGCAGGCATAGCCCGACTTTCTGACGGTTGCAGATATATAGAGACCGTAAAGACAGAGGGAAAGGCGGATCTTGCGGCGACAAAGACCATGCAGAGACTCGCGACGCTGCAAACCGCATGATATTGAAAATTTTTAAGAAAGGGTGTTGACGGTATGCCTGAGGAATATACAGCTCCTGCTTATTCAAAAAATTATCTGGAACAAAAACTTAAAGACAGTGAAAAACAGTACGATACCAAGAAAATATTCGCGGCATATGAATTTGCAAACACCGCCCATACAGGTCAGATGCGCGATTCGGGAGAACCGTACATCATACACCCGATAGCGGTCGCCTGCATACTGCTTGATCTCGGAATGGACACCGATACTATCTGCGCGGGGCTTTTGCACGATGTTGCGGAGGATACGGAGTTTTCTATTGAAGATATTTCAAAGAAATTCGGCGCGGACGTTGCGATGTTGGTAGACGGAGTTACAAAACTGAAAAAGATACCGCTGCTTACCAAAGAGGAGCAGACCGCCGAGAACGTGCGCAAGATACTGTTGGCGATGAGCGAGGACATCAGAGTTATGATAATAAAGCTCGCCGACCGTATACACAATATGCGTACACTTAAATACCGCGCGCAGGATAAGCAAAGGGCAACGGCTCTTGAAACGATGAACATTTACGCGCCGATAGCCCACAGGCTTGGAATACGCTCTATAAAAGAGGAGCTTGAAGATCTGTCTTTTATGTATCTCGATCCGTATGCGTATGAGGAGATAGAGCGGCTCATAGCAACGCGCAAGGCAGACAGGCAGCGCATTATTGACAGCATTACGTCTAAGATACGCGCGCGTCTTGCGCAGGACTTTGACAAGGAATTTATAATAGAAGGCAGGGTAAAGAGCAATTACGGCATATATAAAAAAATATACCGCGACGGCAAAGAGTTTGACCAGATATTTGACAGGTATGCGGTAAGGATAATAGTTGATACGGTCAACGAATGTTACAATGTTCTGGGTATTATTCACGATATGTTCAACCCGATACCAAACAGGTTCAAAGACTATATCTCAACGCCGAAAGCGAATATGTATCAGTCGCTGCACACTACCGTTATCGGCAACGAGGGTTCGCCGTTTGAAGTGCAGATACGCACAAAAGAAATGCACCGCACCGCCGAGTACGGAATAGCCGCCCACTGGAAGTACAAAGAGGGCATAAATACCAAGTACACCAAAGACGACAATCGCTTGGCGTGGGTAAGGCAGATACTTGAAACGCAGCAGAATACCAACGACGTTGAAGACATAGTAAGGTCTATAAAAAGCGATCTTTCTACAGAAGATCTGTTTGTGTTCACCCCGAAAGGCGATATGATAACGCTTCCAAACGGCGCTAACGTTATTGACTTTGCATATGCGATACACACGCAGGTAGGTCACAGAATGTGCGGCGCAAAGGTAGACAAGAAAATGGTTTCGCTCGACCACAAGCTGAAAACGGGCGAGATAGTTGAGATAATCACAAACCCCAACCACACCCCAAGCAGAAGTTGGCTGAAAATGTGCGTTACCAACGAGGCACGTTCAAAAATACGCACATGGTTCAAGCGCGAAAGGCGTGAAGAAAATATTTTCGAGGGACGCAGAACGCTTGAAACGGAATTTCGCCGCAACCTTATAAGGATACCCGAAGACGAGCTGGAAGAGTTTCTCTCGGCAGATATGAAAAAGCACAACTGCGAAACGCTCGACGACTTTTTTGCCGCGATAGGCTACGGAGGCATACAGCTTTCAAAGCTTATGCAGCACCTTAAGACCGCCTACAGCAAGCGCGTTCAGGAAAAGGAAATGCCCGAGCAGCAGAAAGTTCTGGAGCAGGTAAAAGAAAGCAGCGTGAAAAACAAGTCGGGAGTTATAGTTGACGGCATACCCGACTGCGAGATAAAATTCGCGCAGTGCTGTAATCCTCTGCCAGGCGATGATATTGTAGGCTTTGTAACTCGCGGTCACGGAATTTCTGTGCACAAGACCGACTGTGCGAATTATCTCGGTCAGATGAGTAACGAAGCGCAGAGGGAACGCTGGCTTGCGGTAAGGTGGGCTGACAGCAGCGAGGAAAACAGCTATTTCAAAGTAACGCTCGATATTCTTGCGACCGACAGGATAGGTCTGCTTGCCGATATATCAGTAGAACTTTCAAATATCCGCATACCCATGCATGAGGCAACGGCAAGAGAGCTTAAAAACGGCAACGCCAGCGTTATGGTAACTATAAGCGTTGCAGGGGTAAATCAGCTCAACAACGTTATACAAAGACTTAAAAAGGTGCCAAGCGTTTTGTCTGTAGACAGAACGGGCAAATAAGGTGATGAGATGAATATTTTTATACTTCCGCCGATGGGGCTGTGCGGCGCGAACAGCTATATTATAGCCTCGGAAAAAGGCTCGGCGGCTTTGGTAGACGCACCCGGAAATGCGGACTTTGTGCTGGGAGAGATACAAAGGCGCTCCCTTTCGCTGAAAATGATACTTCTGACACACGGGCATCTGGATCATATAGAGGCGGCGGCACAGCTGCAAAAAAAGTCGGGCTGCAAGGTGTATATACATTCGGGCGATATTGCCATGCTCACTGACGGCAGGCTCAACCTTGCAAACAATATGACGGGCGGCGTTTTTGAAAGGGTAGATAATGCTCTGCCGCTTTCGGACGGCGATGTTTTGCAGCTTGACGAAGTGCAGATAAAAGTTATGCACACGCCAGGGCACACGCAGGGCAGCGTTTGCTATATTGCAGGGGATAATATGTTCAGCGGCGATACGCTTTTTCGCGGCAGCATAGGCAGAACGGATTTTCCGAGCAGTGATATAAATGCAATGCGGCAGTCGCTGAAAAAGCTTGCGGCTCTTGATAAAAACTACACGGTATACCCCGGTCACGAGGACATGACGAGCCTTGACTTTGAGAAAGAGAACAATTACTATCTTAAAAAATTATAAACAAACAGAAAGAGAACAGGAGCACAAAATGAAACTTATACTTAGTTCACTGGACTTGAAATATGAGCTTGAGGCAGTGGTGAAGCTGTTTTTGCCTGCGCAGAGCTTTAAGCTGACGGTCGCAGCTACTCACGAGGGGCAGGAGGGTGACATATGCTTTGTAAAGCGCGAAAAGAAAGCGCTTATGACCAGCCTTTTCGTATATTGCAGGCTTGACGGTCAGGTGGCGAATGAAGCAGGCGTAATACTCAGCGAGAACGAAAACGAGTGCGAGCTTACGCTGGCGGCGTACTTGTATCGCTGTCTTTCAAAGCTGACGGGCAAAAAGCCGCAGTGGGGGATAATAACAGGCATACGTCCCGTAAAGCAGATAAACGCGATGGCGGCGGCAGGACTTACGGACGAGCAGATACGCGACAGGCTGAAAAACGTCTATCTTTGCTCTGAAAAGAAAATAAACATGGCTTTTGCGGTGGCAAAGGTGCAGGAGGATATTCTCGCGAGCCTTGACGACAACACGTTCAGCCTGTATGTTTCAATACCGTTTTGTACTTCGAGATGTTCGTATTGCAGCTTTGTTTCGCAGTCTGTCGAGAGCAGTCTGCCGCTGATACCGAGCTATGTTTCAAACCTTTGCGCCGAGATACGGTATACGGGTCAGCTCATGCAAAAA
>CANRDG010000083.1 GCA_947629275.1 uncultured Clostridia bacterium
TTATTTTGCTTGACGGGACGGGCAATATGTGGTACAATAATTATGTATGGATATTTAAAAATGAACGGAGTTAAATTATGATAACTGTATCTAATGTGAGCCTGCAATTTTCGGGAACGTATCTTTTCAAGGACGTTGACCTGAAATTTTCTGACGGCAACTGCTACGGCGTTATAGGCGCGAACGGCGCAGGAAAATCTACATTTCTGAAAATACTGTGCGGCAGTTTAGAGCCGACGACGGGTGAAGTTTCGATAACAAAAGGGCAGAGAATGTCGGTGCTGAAACAGGATCACTTTGCTTTGGACGAATATGACGTTTTGCAGACAGTTATAATGGGCAACGAGCGGTTGTATGAGATAATGCAGGAAAAAGACGCCCTTTACGCAAAGGAGGATTTCTCAGACGAGGACGGAGAAAGAGCCGCAGAGCTTGAGGGAGAGTTTGCGGAGCTTAACGGCTGGGAGGCGGAATCGGACGCTTCAAAGCTGATACAGGGGCTCGGGCTTCCCGAAGATATACTGTACTCGCAGATGTCGTCGCTTTCGGGCAACGAGAAAGTTAAGGTACTGCTGGCGCAGGCGCTTTTCGGAAACCCCGATATAATACTTCTTGACGAGCCGACCAACCACCTTGACATTGATGCGATACGCTGGCTGGAGGACTTTTTGGCGGAGTATTTCGGCACTGTTATAGTTGTTTCTCACGACAGGCATTTTCTCAACAACGTATGCACGCACATTGTTGACATAGACTACACGAAGATAAAGATGTATGTGGGCAACTATGAGTTCTGGTATGAGTCATCGCAGCTGATACAGAGAATGATAAAGCAGCAGAACAAAAAGGCAGAAGAAAAGATAAAAGAATTGCAGGAGTTTATAGCGAGATTCTCGGCGAACAAGTCAAAGTCGCGGCAGGCAACATCGAGGCGCAAGCTGCTTGACAAGATAACCGTTGAGGAAATGCCTGCTTCATCGCGAAAGTACCCGTATATTGAGTTTAATATGGACAGAGAGCCCGGCAAGGATATTTTGCAGGTAAACGGCATTTCAAAGACCGTTGACGGGGTAAAGCTTTTAAATAACGTTTCGTTCACGCTGGGCAGGACGGACAAGGTATCTTTCATAGGCGAGAGCGAGCAGGCGATAACCATTCTTTTCAAGATACTTGCAGGCGAAGAACAGCCCGACGAGGGCAGCCTGAAATGGGGCAGCACTATTAGTGTTTCGTATTTTCCAAAAGACAATTCGGAATACTTTAACGACTGCGATCTGAATATTGTTGAATGGATAAGGCAATACTCAACGACTGAGGAAACGGAGACTTTTCTGCGCGGATTTTTGGGCAAAATGCTTTTCACGGGCGACGACATTTACAAGCCTGTGAAGGTGCTTTCGGGCGGCGAGAAGGTGCGGTGTATGTTCTCGCGAATGATGTTGTTTGGTTCTAACTGCATAATGCTTGACAGACCTACAAATCATCTTGACTTGGAGAGCATAACGGCTGTGAACAATGCTTTGCGCGATTTTAAGGGCGTTGTTATACTGGCATCTCACGACCATGAGATAATGCAGACGGTATCAAACAGGATAATAGAGATAACCGAGGACGGCTGCATTGACAGGGCAGGCACTTACGAGGAGTTTTTGGAATTTCGGCGCGAAAGAGGAATGAAGTCGTTTATACAGTAAGCATATCATACAAGGAGTTGGCATAATATGTCGTATGTTAGTGTTGGCGCAAAGAAGATAGCGATACTCGGCTCGACGGGCTCAATAGGCACGCAGGCTGTTGAGATAGCGAAAATGCACGGTCTGAAAGTTAATGCGCTGGCTGCGAACGCAAACGCTGAAATGTTAGCCAAGCAGGCAAAAGAGCTGGGCGCCGGGCACGTATGCATATACGACGAAGAAAAACTGCCGGCACTTGAAAGAGCCCTAGCAGGAGAGGATATAGAGATACACAGCGGCATGGAGGGGCTTTGCGAAATTGCAAGGCTTGAAGAAACCGACATGGTGCTTAACAGCGTTGTAGGTATGGTGGGGCTTAGACCCACTTTGGAAGCAATAGAAGCCGGAAAAGATATTGCCCTTGCAAACAAGGAAACGCTTGTGGCAGGCGGAGAGCTTGTAACAGCGGCGGCGAAAGAAAAGGGCGTGAAGATATTTCCCGTTGACAGCGAACATTCGGCGATATTTCAGTGCTTGCAGGGGAACAAGAGAGAGCAGCTTTCAAAGGTGATACTCACGGCGAGCGGCGGGCCGTTTTTCGGCAAGACGAGGGAGGAGCTAAAAGGCGTTACGGTGGAGCAGGCGATGGCGCACCCCAACTGGTCTATGGGCAGAAAGATAACCTGCGACAGCGCGACCCTTATGAACAAGGGGCTGGAATTTATTGAGGCTATGCACCTGTTCGGGCTTGAGCCAACGCAGATAGAGATAGTTGTGCAGCGCGAAAGTGTGATACATTCGGCGGTGGAATACGGCGATCATTCTGTAATAGCGCAGATGGGCGTACCCGACATGAAGATACCTATACAGTACGCGCTTTTGTACCCCGAGAGGGTACAGTGCCCGGTGAAGCCGCTTTCGCTGTGCGATTATGGAACGCTGACGTTTGCAAGACCCGATATAGATACTTTTGACTGTCTGAAAGCTTGCATTGAAGCGATAACGGCAGGGGGCGACCTGCCTGCGGCTGTGAACGGCGCGAATGAAGAAGCTGTGAAACTCTTTTTAGACGGAAAGATAGGCTTTTTGCAGATAGGCGAGGCAGTTTTGGCTGCGGCGAGAGAGATGCCAAAGCATGATATACATACGCTTGGCGATGTGCTTGCGGCTGACAAAGCGGCGAGAGAGTTTGTAAAAGAAAGATACAAAGCATTGACATAAGGAGTAAGGTAATTTGAGCATTATTATTGCCATTTTGGTGTTCGGTATCATAATTGCGATACACGAGGCAGGGCATTTTTTTGCTGCGAAGGCGTGCGGCGTTAAGGTAAATGAATTTGCGCTTGGCATGGGACCTGCGATATTCAAGTTCAAAAAGGGTGAGACGACATATGCGCTGCGTATTTTGCCGATAGGCGGTTTTTGCTCAATGGAGGGCGAGGACGACGAGAGCAGCGACGAAAGGGCGTTCGGCAACAAACCCGTATGGAAAAGGATAATAATAGTTGTTGCAGGTGCGGTGATGAACCTGATACTCGGCTTTATACTGCTTATATGCATGGTGACTTCGGACGACGCGATAACTTCAACCACGATACACAGCTTTGAAAACGACAATGCGGTCTCGCATTCTACAGGGCTGGAAGCGGGCGACAAGATAATAAAGATAAACGGCATGAGGATATTTACTGCTACCGATATTTCCTATCAGCTGCAAAACGACGACGACGGCGTTTTTGAAATGGTGGTAGACCGCGGCGGCGAAAAGGTAACTTTGCCGAAAGTGCAGCTTGGTAAGACCGACAACATGATACACATAGACTTTATTGTTGTGGGCGAGAAGATAACGTTTGTATCCACGATGAAAGAGGCAACGGCGCAGTTCGGGACGTACTCGCGGCTGATATGGATAAGCCTTGCTGACCTTGTGCGCGGAAAATACGGCTTAAACGACCTTTCGGGCCCTGTGGGTATAGTTGATGTTATAGGCGACGTGGTGGAGAGCCAGCGCGACGAGGAGAGCCACAAGATAGACTGGGACGCGCTGCTTACGCAGATACTCAACATTGCGGCGTTTATAACGATAAATCTTGGCATATTCAATCTGCTGCCGCTGCCTGCGCTTGACGGCGGACGGCTGGTATTCCTGATAATAGAGGGCATACGCAGAAAGAAGATACCGCCCGAAAAAGAGGGCATGGTACACCTTATAGGTCTTGGGCTGCTGATGCTGCTGATGATAGTTATAACGGTCAAAGATGTTATGCATTTGTTTTGAACTTTGTAAGTAAAATAAAGGAGCGGTAAATATGCTGAAATGTGCGGCTGTATTTTCAAACGACATGGTATTGCAGAGGGGCAAGAACATCTCGATTTGGGGAACGTGCGGTGAAAACGACGTTGTTAAGGTATCTATCCCCGAAAGGTGCGTAAGCGTTAAGGCTGAAAACGACGGCGGAAAATGGCGCGCGGTACTTCCTCCGCAGGAGGCTTGCGAAAACTGCACCGTGAAAGTAGAAAACGGTCAGGAAACTAAGACCTTTTACAACGTTGCGATAGGCGAAGTGTGGATATGCGGCGGACAGTCGAACATGGAGCTTGAAATACGCAACGCAAATGGTGGAAAAGACCTTTTGAAAGAGCTTTCGCCTAGTTGCAGGGTGCGCTTTTACTACACGCAGAAAAAGCCTATGCTGTGTGAGGAATTTTACCGCGACGAGGAAAACACCTGCTGGCAGACGGCTTCGGAGCAGACATCGCAGGCATGGTCGGCGGTGGGGCTGTATTTCGGGCTGAAACTGGCGAAAGAGCTTGGCGTTACTGTGGGTCTGATAGGCTGCAACTGGGGAGGCACTTCGGCAAGCGCATGGATGAGCAGAGAGGCACTTTCGGAGGACAAGGACACCGCATTATATCTTGAAGATTACGACAAGGCGGTTGAGGGAAAGACCTTAGAGCAGTGCATAAAAGAGTATGACGAATACAGCGAATATGATGCGAAGTGGTACAGGGATTACTCAAAGCTTTTGGAAGAAGAGCCGAACATAGGTTGGGACGAGGCGCAGGAGAGGATAGGAAAAAATCTTTTCCCGGGACCTATGGGACCTAAGAACCCCTACCGCCCGTGCGGACTGTATGAAACTATGCTGATGAGGATATGCCCGTACACTGTGAAGGGCTTTACATATTATCAGGGGGAGAGCGACGACCACCGCCCCGACACATACTACAAGCTGTTTTCTCGCCTTATAAGGCAGTGGAGAGAAGACTGGCAGGACGACACGCTGCCGTTTTTAATGGTGCAGCTGCCGATGTTCAAATACAAGCACGACCCCGACTACAAGCACTGGGCTAAGATACGCGAGGCGCAGTACAGGGTATTTCAGACGGTGAAGAACACAGGGATAGCTGTTATACTAGACAAGGGAGAGCTTGACAACATTCACCCGACGGACAAAAGGCCGGTCGGCGAGAGGTTATGTTTGCAGGCTGAAAAACTGGTATACGGCATGGACGTTGACGCGTTCGGACCGATGTACAAGTCGTTTGTGTACAAAGACGGCGGTGTGGAGCTTAGTTTTGACCACGCGGAAAAGGGCTTTGACATACGGGGCGATATATGCGGCTTTGAGATAGCGGGCGCGGACAAAAAGTTTTACGATGCGAATGCCGAGGTGCTGGGAGACAGGATATTCGTTTACAGCGAGAACGTTAGCGAACCAAAGTATGTGCGATACAACTACATAAACTACGGAGAAGTGAGCGTATTCGGCAAAAACGGCATACCGCTCGCGCCGTTTCGCACATCGCTTAACGACTGCTGATAAAGATTTAGAAAATATTCACAAATTGTGCATGAATATTGCTTGAATTTTTGCGAAATTTGTATATACTGAAATAGACAGGACTATTTTGATAACGGGACGGTGCGTAGATAATGGCAGTAGACAAGGATCTTATGTCAAAGGACGAATACAGGGCGTATATGAAAGGCGTTTACAAAAAGCGCCTGAAGATATTCGCCATTGTGGCGATAATAATTGCCGTTTTTTACGGTGTAATGATGCTGATGAAAAATCTTAACGAAAAGCAGCAAAACGATAAGGTGAAAAATCTTCTGGACAGCATAAAGAACGATTCTTTGGAACTTGAAGAGGATTTTCATATTTCGGACGACGACGACAACGACGGCGTTAACAACGGCAAGGAAGAAGAAATGCTGACCGACTATCAGGAGCGCGACACCGACAGGGACGGCATTTGCGACGGCGACGAGGTGACCGCAGGCACTGACCCGACAAAGAGCGATACCGACGGCGACGGCGTACTGGACGGCTATGAGCTGATAATGGGTCTTGATCCGACAAAAACAAAGAGCGATGGTACGCAGGAGGACGGCTCGCGGATATTTGACGTTGAGAGAGAGTATAACAATGCGCATCTTGTGGTGAGCGGCACTGCAAACCTTAGCGACACGGTTTTTGATAATCTCGATCTGGTGGGATTTAAGAACAACATGGGAATACTCTCCGATGCGATGAGCTTTTACACCGATTACACGTTTGCAGATGCTGAAATATCTTTCAAAATGGACGCGGAAGACCTGAAAGCAAGACACGTTAAGACGGAGGATCTTTCGATATACAAGTTCAACGCCGAAACGCAGGAATTTGAAAAGATAGATTCGCAGACAGACGAGGGAAGCCTGACTGTTTCTGCGAAGATAACCGAGTGTGCCACATACATGGTGGGCAACACAAAGATAATAAGCGAACCGCCTACGATGAGGGTGCAGCTGCTGATAGACAACTCGGGTTCGATGTACCCCGAATCTATGTGTGCAGGTTCGGAGGAGAACGACGTAAACTTCAAGAGGCTGGATCTTTCAAACAATATTATAGATATGGTTTCGGACAGCAGCCTTGTAGGAGTGAGCAAGTTTACAGCTACATACACAGAGCTTGCAGACTTTACTACCGACCGCCAAAAACTTAAAAACGTTATAGGCAAGATAAAGACCGACAAGGAAAATTTCAACGGAACGGACTTTCAGAAGGCTTTGCTGGGCGCGATAGGGGAATTTAAAGAGTCTGACGGAAACTACAGCAACATGATAATCGCGCTGTGCGACGGCTATTCGACCGCAGACTTTGAATTTAACAAGGACAAGATAATAAAAGCGGCGAACGACAACGACATAATAATTCTGATGATAGGTCTGGGTCAGAGCGTACAGTCGCAGAGAATGCAGGAAATTGCTGAAGCTACGGGCGGAAGATACTACACCGCTGCAAACGCTGACGCGCTTGACGAGGTATTCAAGGAGATAGAGACGACCTTTAACTACGATATAACAAGCTACGGCGAGGAGGGCAAGGCAGGTTACTCGATAGCCAACACAGGTTTTGTGCCTGCAAACAACGGATTCAGCTTTGCAAACTTCAGGACGACTTCTTCAAACGGCACCTGCTTTGGCATGGCGATGTTTGCGAGAGACTGGTACACGGGCGATCTGGCGTTGTCGCTGGACGAATATAAGCCTGAATATTCAAGCCTTTTAGTATACAAAGGGCCGAAATACGATCTTTCTGCTACTAAGGCAGGCGACACATACAGTAAGAGCGGAAACCTGCACGATATAAGCATAACGGCTGTAAACAATAACGAGTTCAGCAAGCCCTCGGAGTATCTCGATTACAACAGCACCGGAAGCATGACGCTTGCGATAAAAGATGATGTTCTGAAAAAGGCAAAAGAAATGGGTTTTGGCACTACCGACTATGACATTGAAGATCTCGGGCTGCAGTGGAAGTACGCGCAGCTGTTGGCGCTGGACGTTATAGGCAACTCGGCGGCGATAGAAGCAAGCTACGGAAAGGACGAGGCGGAGCTTTACAAGGCTCTGCTGAGATATCACATTCTGCGGTGGGAAGACATTGAAAACTGCACCTACAAGCTCTCTGACGGCAGGGAGTGCTTTGACAGGATAGAGGCAGACCTGCTGGAGGGCAAGCCGTCGGTGATAATGCTCAACAACAGGCACGCTGTGAACGCGATAGCCATGATACAGGACGCAGACTGCCCGAGGCGGTTCATATTGCAGATATATGACAACAACTACCCCGGCGAGATACGCGAGATAATCATTGAAAAGACCGTAAACGGAACGTTTGACCAAAGCGGAAAGAACACGGGCATAACATATTCTTACATAGCGGTTTACGATAGTGAGAACATTTCGCTGACACTTTATGACACGCAGACAAAATAAACCATGAAGCGACAAAAACGCCTTTGCCAGAAGCGGCAGAGGCGTTTAAAATTTGATGTTGAAAACGGCTTTAATATTGTTGTGACGGGGAGGCGCTGTTCATGCAATATTTACTTTTCGTTAATGAATTATTCAATATATTTTAACCTTGAGTTTACACTTTTCTTGCTCGATTTTCGCTTGTGACGGGTATTTTGTAACTGCAAGGGATATGTGGAAAATCATGTTAAATGCCGCTTTCAAACGCGAAAGTGTTGAAAACTTGGTTGAAAACTAGTGAAAACGCGGTCGCGATTGTTGAAAACTCGGTTGAAATCTTGTAAAAGTGCCTGTTTTGCGGCGGTTTTTCAAACTGTTGAAAATAACATTCAAAAACTTTGCGATTTGAAATGTTGTAAAAATGTATAAAAAAC
>CANRDG010000084.1 GCA_947629275.1 uncultured Clostridia bacterium
TCATATGCTTTGTGTATGCGCCTTATCGAGGTCAGCAGCATTGCCATGGTATGTTCCGCCACCGCATACGGCGAATAGGCAGGAACGTGCAGCACGTGGATTTTGCCAAAGCAGTGTTTTACATCAACGTTGTTATAGCCTGCACACCGCAGCGCTATTATTTTTACGCCCATTTCGCAAAGCCTGTCAATAACGGCGCTGTTCACGCTGTCGTTTACGAACACGCACACGCCCTCGCAGCCGTTTGCAAGCTGTGCGGTATCTTCGCTGAGCTTGGTCTCATAAAACTTAAAGTCAACGCCGCTTTCTTTGCCGAATTTCTCAAACGACGGCACATCATACTGTTTGGTATCAAAAAACGCTATCTTCATAAAATGCCCCTCTCTTAGTTTCCTACAAATATTTTAGGCAAAGTCAGCCGCTCTATACATACGAAAGCTCTTTCTCTCGCACTTGTTTCTTTTTAAGAACTTTACTGCCGCGCACGCGCATTCTTTTGTACACAACGGAGCTGCTCAATACTCTTAGCACGGCTGAGATAGCGAGCATTACAAGTATAATTATCACATAATATCTGTTTGGTATATTCTTTTCAGAGAGGAAGATTATCATAAAAAGAATTACCGACAAACTCCCCCAAAAAGCACCTCTTCCACCGTTTAAAACGGCTTTTCCATCATTGCTTATATCTCCGGTGGCGATCATATGGAACGTCTGCGTAAATATATACGCAGCAAGCAGAGAAAGGCTTCTTATAAGCAGATGTTGTTTTGTGCAGAACACTAAAGTCGTCGGCAGGGCTGCCACAGCATACTCGGCGAACAGAACATCGCATATCAGCAGTATGGCAGGCGGCAGAAATTTTGCCTTGAACGGCCCGCTGACAAGCACCTTATACTTACGGCTGACATATGTTACCGCCGTGCTGCATAATATCCATATAATGAGCAGGTCTGTCAATGCACGTGTCATAAAGTCTTCTCTTATCAGAAACGATATGGCTGCCCCCAGCAGAGGCGCGGCTATCATGATCTTCCATTCACCGCAAAAGCGCACCAGCTTTAATACTTCGCCAAAGAAGCCGCTCTGCTTTTTTATATCGAAGTCCCACGGCTTGCCCTCAAGCATTTTAAGGTTACGCCGCTGATTTGCAAGAATCAAAACCACTGTTACGGCATATACAGCATACACAAAAATATCAATGGGGAAAGCTGCGTCTTTCGTTATGTTATCGCCTATAGCGCTTGCAAAGCCCGACAGTATATACATAATGCAGAGACTTACTGTTGCAATAACGCCTTTTGCCCTTGTTCTTTTAGATACTGACGCGCACGAAGATGAGATAACTATAACTTCCATTAACATTATAGCTATCAGCAAAGCGGCAGGCGAGTTATACACATTATCAAACACAAGCGAGTACATCAGCGCAAAGGTGCTCAATACCGCAGTAGGCAGTACAGTAAAAATATTATACTGCCGCACGTTATACGCATACACCTGTTTTACCGTAACGGGCATGGATATCAGCGGTATTGAGGTGACAAAGCAGCCTTTTTGTTCATTTGACGTTGACATCATTGACGCAACATTCTGGGGGTCAAGGTTGAACGTTCTGAACATGGACATAAAGCTGGCGCATATCACCACGGGCATACCTGCGCCGTAAAGCATATCAGGCTTTTTAACAAGCGCAACTGCCACGCACAATACTAAACAGCAAAGCAAAATGATCAAATATACCGCCTCAGCCCCTATCTGAGCTTTGCCGAGCATGGTGCGGCGCAGTTTTTCAAACCTGCGGTTCACGCTCATTTCGGGGTCGTATTTTATCTGTTCCTTTGGCTTTTTAGACATCTTTCTCACCCTCTGTTTTGTCCTCTATCTCCACTATGTCCGCTCTGTTGCCCCATATGCTGAATGTGAGCAGGTTCTCAACGTTGGGGGTATGCACCGAAACATCGCCAAAAGACGGAACATAACGCCTCTCAACAAGCGCTTCAAAGCTTGAATGACCCCTGCGTATGCCGACGGCAAGTTTTTCGTTCTCTTCATTCAGCGCTGTGATACTTCCCTGCACTACCGCATACTTGTCTTCAACGGCATCAACAGAAAGGCTCTCGGTAACTTTTCCGTCTATAACAACGGTTATGTAGTCTGCTATCTTGTCAAGGTCGCCGGTAATGTGCGTTGAAAACAGCACCGAAGTCTCACCGTCCGAGACTATCTCACGCAAAAAGTCTAGCACTTCTATTCTTGCAACGGGGTCAAGTCCGCTGGTGGGTTCATCAAGGAGCAAAAGCTTTGGTTTGTGCGCCAAAGTCAGAGCGAACATGGCTTTCATCTTCATGCCCTTTGAAAACTCGCCGAACTTCTTTGTCGGCGGCAATTCCCACCGCGTGGCATACTGCTCGAAAAGTTTCTGATCCCATGTGGGGTACATAAGTGCGAACATTTTTGCATACTTTTTAAGGTTTGACGTCACCAGAAGATAGTCGTCATCTGAAATGTAGCCAAGCTGCGTTTTTATCTCTATCTCGTCGCGAATGTTATCAAGACCCATAAGCTTTATGCTGCCGCTGTCGCGATCCAAAGCGTTGAGCATAAGTTTTATAATAGTAGTTTTGCCTGCGCCGTTCTGACCTACCAGCCCCATTACCGCTCCCTTTTCAAGAGAGAACGAAACGTCGCTCAGCTTAAAATCGCCAAAACTCTTGCACAGGTCTCTGACCTCAATAGCCATATCATTCATTTTCTGATCCTCCATATATTTCATCTAAAACGCCTTCCAGCGCCTTTTTTTCAATGCCGTATTCTTTAGCCTGCCTTGCCGCTTTGTCAAACTCTTCAATAGCCTTTTGGTGCGCCGCAGACTGAATATTGCCTATGTCGTCCGCTTTTACAAACGTCCCCTTGCCTGCTATTGTGTATATCAGACCGTCGCGTTCCAAGTCCATATACGCGCGCTTGGTGGTTATCGCGCTGACGTTTAAGTCTTTGGCAAGCTGCCGCACCGAGGGGAGCATTTCGTTGTTTTTCAGCCGCCCCTCAAAGATGTCTTTCTTTATGCTGTCTTCTATCTGCTCATACATAGGCTTTTCGCTCGTATAGCTTATGTTTACGTTCATGACACCGCTCCTTTCTTTTCAAGGCGTGTATATCTAATATATACAGTATATCATATAAAGCCGCGCCCGTCAATAGGCAACTATCAACAAATCGCGCATAAAATGCGACGCTTTTCCTTTGCAATATACACAAAAACCCGCGCCGACAATAAATCAGCACGGGTAATATATATTATATATAGTATATACACTTACACACTTACACGCTTACACAGCTTACGGCAGAGTTACGGTGAACTTTATCTCCAGCTTGCTCATAACAGTACTGCCAAGATCCATTGCTGTAGGTGTAGCATCGGAGAGATCTCCGTCTGCCGTTCTGGCATCATCGGGAATACTGTTTATCCACGCGTTGTAAAGATTTACTCTAGTGCATTTGCCGTCGTCTGTTGACGTATACGGAGTACCTGAAAGCTCAAACTTCTCGCCGTCAATAAGCACCTCGTCAATCGTGATTATCATGCCCGGCAGCAGTTTTTCGCCGTTTGAAACGCCCAGCGCCGAGAACGCCACGCCCTTAGCAATGCCGCAGTCGCTGAAATCAAGGCTTACGGAATACTGACCTGCGCCGTCTATAATAACGTTGTTGGCGATAAGTCCGTCAGTCTTTGCGGTGGGGTCGTATGTGTCGCCCACGCTGTAAGAAATGTTATAGTCGGAGCTTTGATACATTATCCACGCAATAGCCTTGTCGTCAGCCGCAGGAATGGATACGCCCTCGTTCGCCCTTTCCTGAGCCGCTGCATATTCAGCGTCCATTTCAGCCTGAGCGTTTTCTTTTATCTTGTCTTCGCCGAGGTCTTTCTGCGCCGCATAGCTTCTGTCAAGATACAGCTTGGCGAGTGACTCGTCTTTCATTTTAAGCTCGCGCCTTACAAAGAAGTCGCTGCAATCCCACAGCATGGGGCAGTAACCGTAAAGGTCGCAGTTATCAAGGAAGTTGTTGGTCCATCTTTCAATATCGTCTTTGTAAACGCCGCCGCTGAGAGGAAGAACGCCGTACTCGCCGATAACGACGCCGTAGCCCTCATCGGTGAATTTCTTCATAGATGCAAGCAAACTGTTCTGCTCGTCAAAGTCCTGAACCGAGCCCCAGTGCGTTACGCTGTCGGTGCCGCAGTAATCCCACGGTGTATAATAGTGCACCGAAATAAGCAGCTTGTCTTTCGCGGTGTCGGTAGGCATAACGTATTTGCTGTCGCAGGTCAGCGTTATGTCTGTATTATAGCCTGCTATCAGCAGAAAACGCTGCGCATTGTTGCCGCCGCTGGCTCTTATGGTATCAACGAATTTCTGGTTTATCTCGGTGGTCTTTTCGTAGCACTCTTTTTTGTTCAGCGCGCCCGAATCTTTGCAGATGTCGGTATCGTTGAGCCTGTCGCCAAGTTCCTCGTTTGCAGATTCAAATATCAGCTTATCGGAATAATCTTTGAACCTTTTGGCTATCTGCTCCCACATGGAAGTATACATTTCCATAGCTTTTTCGGCAGTTTCGGGTGTTTTAGAGCCGAACATACCCCACCAGCTGCCGTCCCAATGGTCGTTTATGATAACGTACATATCGGCGTTCAGCGCATAGTTTACTATTTCCTCCACCCTGTCAAGATAGGCGGGCGCAATGGTATAGTCGCCGTCCTCGAAATAGCTCATGGCGTTCGTCCACGCAACGGGTATGCGGATAGAATCAAACCCCGCAGCTTTCATGCCGTCAAGCATCTCCTGCGTTGTTATAGGCTGACCCCACGCAGTCTCGCTGTCATCAGGGAAAACGTCGTCGTTGCCATAGCGGTGTGTGTAAGCCTCCATGGTGTTGCCAAGATTTATGCCGTTGCCCATAAGGTCTGCCAGCTCCAGAGAGGTAAGCTCCGCGTTCACGCTGCCGTCGTCATTCGAGGGAATGTCTGCCCCGCTCGAAGTGTCGCCGCTGCTTTCAGCCGAAGTATTTGAACTGTCGGCTTTTGAAGAAGAACTGCCCGAGCCGCACGAAGTGAGCATCACGCTGCCCGCTATCACAGCTGCCAGTACCGCAGCCGCCAACTTTCTCAGTTTCATACCAAACGATCTCCTTTTCATAAAAATATTATCGCAGAAAAATTTCTGCTTCTAAAAATGTTTCAAAGGAAAAATGCAAATTGTTTATATAAACATTATAACATATATAAAAAGCGTTTGGTATTTATATTTACACTATTTTTATGAATATTTGAAACTCAGCGCAAAAGCTCATCAACGCGCTTCTGCACTTCGCTGTAGTCATACCCTGCCTCGGTCAGCTTTTTCCTGCGCTCATCGCCGTTGTCCCAGTCGCCGCGGATAACCTCGCGTGCTATCTCGTCTATCGGCTTCAACGCGCTATTGCTATTGTTTGGTATGCGTATCTTCTGCCCCGAATAAATAACATCGGGATTTGCTATGCCATTGTACTCTGCAAGCTTCTGATAGGTCGTTTTGTACTTTGCCGCAATGGAAGAGAGCGTGTCACCTGCCTTTACGATATACACCGTTTCGGTAGGCGGCTTCGGCTTGCTAGGATCACTCGGTTTGCTCGGCTCTTTGTCTGCCATGCCTGCTATCCTTTCGGGGTAATCTACATAACAATAGTCCATGTCCACCCTGCCGCTGATGCCGTCTACCTCGCCGCCGCTGGTGTACTGCCACATTCCATACTGACCGTCGTAATTCAGCTTTTCGCCGTATTCTGCGACCCAAAGCGCGTATCTTTTCGCGACTTCGGGAGTTATAAAGCTTTGCAGAGGCGAGCGAGAGATATAAAATCCCGTAAAGTACCCTGCCTTTTCAAGTTCGGTGCAGAAGGCAGTCACAAGGTCTGAACAAAACTCTTTTCCCTTGTCAAACTGCTCTTTGCGCTCGATGTCAAAATACACAGGGTATTCAAACTTCTTGCCTTTGATGACGTCTAAACAGGCTTGCGCCTCGCGTTTGGCATCTTCCACCGAGTCTGCGTATGAAAACCAGTAAGTGCCGACTTTCAGCCCTGCCGCTTTGGCGTTTTTATAGTTTTCATCGAAAAATTTATCTTTCTGCGTTGCAAGTCTGCCGTAGCCTGCGCGCATTATAACGAAATCTATCTGCTTTTTGGCTTTTTCAAAGTTTATACTTCCTTGAAATTCCGAAACGTCTATGCCTTTTATAGTCATGTTATTCCTCCTTGTCGTTGTCGTTTTTCAGCCGTTTAAGAAATTTTGCTATCCACTTCGCTTGAGGGTTTATCTCTGCGAAGTTTTCAAGAATGGATATTATCTCCATTATTACAATATATCCAAAAACGGCTGTGGACGTCACAAGCCCTGTTATGCCTGCAAGCTGCCCTCCGCCTGCGTATCTGCCGAGCTGACCTATGCCTATGTCAAGTCCGCAGACTGTTGCCATGACTATTACTTCGCCTATCTTGTTAAGACCGCCTTTGCGCATTTTGGCTGACTTTAAGCTGCCTAGGCAGTACGCCTTTATAAAGCCTGTAAGAAAGTCTGCCAAAGCAAGACCGACAACGATAAGCAGCATTATTATGTACTGCATACGCTCATCTCCTTAAAGTCTCATCAAAAGGTCTACATGGTTTCCGGTCTGACCGTTCCCTGCGGCGTATCTCTCTCCGTCAAACTGTATGACCGACCACGGGTCTGTGTAGCCGTAATTGTTTATGTAGATATTGTTGAACATCACATCTTCGCGCAAAACTATTTTCCTGAGAGACAAAAATATTTTATTTGGCATATCGCGGTTAGTCACACTATGTTCCATACTATACGGCGGCATATTGCTGCACGTTAAATATATCTTGTCATATTTTTCCTCATTCGCCGGGCAGGATACAGCGACCATGCCCCAGCTGCCGTCAGAGCACGGACCTATAGCCACCTGCGCACAGGATAACTTAGTTCCTGTAGATGTTATAAGCAGTTCTCCGCTGCGCTTTGCAAAGTACTTTATAGAAGATACTGCTTCCGACATCCAACGCGTAGAAGATCCGTTCACAGTAAATGACATATAGTCCCTCGAACTTGACATGACCAATTTATTATTGCTGTCGAACGCAAAAGTTATCGCGTGCATACCTTCCGAGAACGATACGGTCATCTTATCTCCCAATATCTCTTGAAATTCGTCTGCCATTCCCTTGACCGCTACTTGTCTTATATCTGTCCATCTGTCGTATTCTGCTGCCATAATTATTCCTCCGTTTCTTGGTTTATGTAATTTCCTTGCAGCGCAAAGCCGCCTGAAAATTCGCTTATTATCTCCGTACCCGAAACACTGCCGCCTCTCAGCTTTGCATCGCCAAGATACTGCTCTACCTTCCCGTCGTCTACCACATAGTACAGCGTGTTCGGATCGTGCGGCTGCGTGGATTCGTATTCTTCGGGTGTAATTATCTGCGACTTGACCTCGTGACCTTTCAGCGTGTCTTTAAGCTTGTCAAGAACGTCTACCGCGTCTTCGTAAGTCGGCACGGGCTTTACCTCGCTTTCAATGCTCTTGCCGACTGTGCAGTAAAACACATTTGACTTTGCTATCGTCACATAGTTGCCTTTGCCGTCTGCAACAGTCGCGATAAACTGCGTTTTCACCGCGCCCTCTCTTGCAAGCAGTGACGGAGGCACTTGCGCTGTACCCGATGTGACGTCAAGTTCATAACAGCACTGCGGCGAAAGTTCGAACCGCAGCTTGTACATCTGCGCTCCCTCAATTTTCGGGAACTCGCAGTGTATCTCGCGGCAGCCGCGCTCTCCTACCCTGCCCAAAATTCCGTAATCCTGCGCGTAATAGAACTCATCTACTTCAATGAACATTTATTCACTTCACTCCTTATAATATTTATAAATTGCCTATCGCCGCCTGCCACGGCATTTTAAGCAATTTCGGGGATACAAAAAGAACGTTTGTTCTTTTAAGTATATGCTAACATGAAAAAATGCGTATGTCAACAGGCTATCTTAAAAAATTTACAAATTTCTTTGGTAAAAATCGTTTACGGCTATTGACAAATCGTTTTAAATACTTTATAATATAATAGGATTAAACCGTACTATTGTAATATCATTATAATTTGGAGGAAATGAAAATGAGTAAATTCTGTACAAAATGCGGAGCAACGCTGGA
>CANRDG010000085.1 GCA_947629275.1 uncultured Clostridia bacterium
CCCTTATATGCGGCGACGGCGAAACTATAAGTTTATCCATTCAGGCGCGCTCCTTTCCTACTGTCTTAAAAGCTCTTTGGCAAGCTGATTTTTCTCTGCCAGATCTCTCTTTGCAGGGCAGACATAAGAGCAGCTGCCGCAGTTCATGCAAAGGTTTACTTTCAGCTTTTTCAGCCTGTCAACATCTTTGGCATCATAAGCCTTTTCAAGCTCCGTGGGCATAAGCTTAACGGGGCAGGCTCTTACACATCTGCCGCAGCGTATGCAGGCGGTTTTTACCTCTTTGCGGACGGCTGCTTTTTCCGTAAAGCCCAGAATTGCATTGTTTGTTTTCATTACGGGGGTATCAAAATCATACAGGCACATACCCATCATAGGTCCGCCCGAAAGCAGTTTAGCTATTGCATCGGGGCTGCCGTCTGCAAACTTTATAAGCTCTCTTACAGATATGCCTATAGGAGCTTTTACGTTGCATGGCGTTCTGAATGCATCGCCGTCCAGCGTGAGCCGCCTTTCAACGAGCGGTATGCCCGTTTTTAAGTATCTTGAAATAAAGCCTGCGGTGGAGACGTTCATAACTATTATGCCTTTGTATGCCGGCAGCTCGCCCTCGCCTATTATTCTTCCGGTAGCCGAAAACGCCACCACTTTTTCAGCGCCTTGTGGGTAAGATGACTTCAGCTTTACTACCGTTATATCATTTCTCGAGGCTGTGCGCCGTTTCATATCCGCAATAGCCTGCGGTTTATTATCTTCAATACATATATACGCGTGCGCTATGCCTATGTATTTCATCACCTTGTCGATGCCGTCAAGCACATCTTCGGGTGCTTCGACAAGTTCGCGGTAGTCGCTTGTTATATACGGCTCGCACTCGGCGGCATTTATAACAAGGCTGTCAATAGGAGTTACTTTTGTATCTACCCTAAGCTTTATATGCGTCGGGAAGCCTGCACCGCCCAGACCGCAGCAGCCGCTCTCTTTCACGGCGTTTATAAAGCTTTCGGTACTGTTTACAACGGGTCTGTATATCTCTTCCGACATCTTTTGCTTGCCGTCGCTCTTTATCACAACGGCTTTGCACACTTTGCCGTTTGCAAGCAGAAAATCTTCAATAGCCACAACAGTGCCCGAAACGCTCGAATGTATCGGCGCGGACATCACGGCGTCGGTATCGCCTATCTTCTGCCCGACCTTTACCATATCGCCCACCTTTACGAGCGGTTCACACGGCACGCCCATATGCTGGCTCATGGGTATTTTTACGCTCTCCGGCAGCGGCACAGGCACGGTCTGGGATTCTGCGGTATTTTTATTGTGGGAAAGAGTTATTCCGTTAAGGCGCATTTCATATCATCTCCCGATACGGTTGAATTTATCTGAAAAATATGTTACAATAATTTATATAGAAAAAACTTTGAGCGAATACATCATCTCAAAGTATATTATAAACGATTTTATTCAATTTGTAAAGATGTTTTTTAGTGAAAATGACCTATTTGTGCAATATTTTATCAAAAATTTTATTTACAGAGGGAATGTTGTTGTATGAAAGGATACAGACTGCAATTTATACGCCATGGGATAACGCAGGGAAACCTTGACGGCAGGTACATCGGCATAACGGACGAGGGGCTGTGCGCGCAGGGCAGAAAAGAACTTGAAAAGAAAAAGGAAAGCTTTGTTTATCCGCACGTGGAGAGGATATACATCTCGCCTTTGAAACGCTGCCGCGAAACTGCGGAGCTTTTGTACACCGACTGCACCATGCGCCTTGTGCCGGAGCTGCGCGAGATGAACTTCGGCGACTTTGAAAACAAGCGTGCGGTTGACATTATGAATACGGCGGAATACAAAGAATTTATGAAAGGCGGGCTGGATAACCCTCCTCCGAACGGCGAGAGTATGCGAGACGTTGTTGAACGCTGCTACTGGGCGGCTGATTTTATCATCTGCGACATGATGAGCAAGGGTGTTGACACTGCGGCTGTTATAACTCACGGCGGAATTATAATGAATATGCTGAGTTGCTTCGGGCTGCCAAAGGCGCGACCCATGGAATGGCCGTGCGACTTCGGCGAGGGTTATGAGGTACTTGTTACGGCGGATATGTGGCAGCGTTCTGATGTGTTTGAGATACGCGGCAAATTCCCGTATCTGAAAGACTGATATTTTGCATTGATGTGAAAGGCAGGTGAACAGCTACGAACAATTCGCAGATAAAACGCCTTGCAAGGATAAGGCTGGCAGGCAACTGGGGCAACTGCATCGCGCTCAGTATGACGCTTTTGTCATTCATAACTATGATAGCCATAGGCGAGCTTATAATTTACAGGATAACTCTGATGATATACAGCGATTTTGGCTCGTTTTCTGAATACATACGCTCCGAAATGGTGCTGAAACTGCTGATAATAAGGGCTGCGATATACTATCTGCTGTTCGTGCCGGAACTTAGCAATATGCGCAGCACCTACATAAGCCTTGCAAACGGCAAAAGCTTTATAGGCACGCAGTGGGAGATACGCCACTACGGGCTGCGCTTTTACGCAAAAATAATCTTTATGCAGACGATATCGCTCATTTATCAGGCGGCTATGCTGGTGCCGCTTTTTGCCTGTTCTTTCGGCGTTTCATACTACATCGAGCTTTGCCGCCAGCACATAACGACAAGAAGTCTTCTGATGTTCATGCTGTGCCTGCTGATGGCGATAATAATGCTGTGCGTTTTTCTGTACTTTCGCATAAAAATGCGGCTCGTACCGTTCATAAATGTGCTGTATCCCGAAATAGGTATACTTGACTGTTTTACACTCTCCTCGCGGCTGATGCGCAAAAACATTATTAGATACGTGTTTTTTCAGCTGTCGTTTTTGCATTACTTTCTGCTGTGCGTGCTGGTGTTCCCTATACTTGTGATATTCCCTTACTATTACATGAGCATCAGCGTGCTGTGTTCAAGTCTTGTTACCAAAAACGCTGTGGAGGACTATCTTCACAGCAAGGAGAACTGATATGTTATACACTTTTACTGCGGCTGAAGGCGGCAGCGTTGAAAAGGTTTTAAGAAAAAACGGCGTATCGCGCAGACTAATAACAAAACTGAAACGCTCGGGGCGCATAACTTCGGGAGGAAAGGAAGTTCGCACCGTTGACATACTGCAAAAAGGCGACGAAGTTTACATACAGTATGATGATGACGACCGTCTTGAAGCCGCAAAGCTTGACAATGTTTCGATAATTTACAGCGATGAATATTTTGTGGTGTTTGACAAGCCCTCGGGTATGCCCGTACACCCCTCTGCAAAGCACCGCTGCGACACACTGGGAAATTATTTTGCGTATCTTTACCCGAATAAAACTTTCAGACCTATAAACCGCCTTGACCGTGATACCTCGGGGCTGTGCGTTGTGGCTCTAGACCCGTTGGCGGCGAAGAATCTACAGCACTGTATAGAAAAAACGTACTTTGCGGCGGTTCAGGGAAAAATAGATGTCGGCGGCGTTATTGACCTGCCGATAGCGAGAGAGCGCGAGAGCATTATAAAACGCTGCGTGAGAAGCGACGGAAAACGCGCTGTTACGGCTTACGAGCCTGTTTGCCAAGGCAACCTCTGCACGCTTTTGAAGATACATCTTGAAACGGGCAGGACGCACCAGATACGTGTGCATTTTTCGCACATAGGTCACCCGCTTATGGGCGATGATATGTACGGCGGCAGCCTTGACAAAATAAAAAGGCAGGCTCTTCACTGTGGGGAGCTTATGCTAACTCACCCCAAAAGCGGTGAAAAGATGTGGTTTACTTCTCCTCTGCCATGTGATATACAAGATCTGTTCAAATAAATATCCCGAAAGAGCATAAGGCTCGATCGGGATTGTTTTTTGTTTACTTATAAAAAGCGTATCTAATTTGCGCTGTCGCGCAAGCCTGCGGAGCTGCAAGAACTTCACATACAGCACGGCGTTCTCTGAGAGAACGCGGAAAGTTAGTTAATGTCTTCTCGTTAAGGAACGCTCTCTCTTGCAGGGCGTTCCCTCTTGAAAAACAATCCACAGGATTGTTTTTCAATTCACCCTTTACGGAGCGCCTGCCGTATGGGGATTTCGCCGTCTGCGGACGGCGTCGAGGGGCTCGCCCCTCGACCTGATGACCCTTTTGAAAAAGGGTCAATCGAAAACTTTTCCTTTCTTGACAGGGTTTAATACTTTTGCGTGCTGTGGAGCGGTGGTGCGCTCCAGCGCGCTGCGAAAGCAGCAACATTATTACGCGCAAAAGTTAAAAGAAACTAATTTTCTATTATATCGGCACTACCTTGTTTGCAACGTCGGCGTGGCTGTCGATACCAAAACGCTTGTTTCTTCTCTGCTCGAAGAACTTCGGCGCAACCTTCGGGAACATAGCGTATGTGAGTATGTCCTCCTCCTGCTGACACCACTCGGCACACTCGAGCTTCATTTTCTCAAACTCGGGCTGCAAGAGGTCGGCAGGGCGGCAGGTTATAGCTTCCTCGTCGCCGAGTATCTTCTTTTTGAATTTCTCGCTTATCTCAACGGGCGTTTTGCCGTACTCGCCTTTTACAAGACCTTTAAACTCTTTGGTAACTGTCTTGTATCTTTCGCCGGTAATTATATTGAACACCGCCTGCGTGCCGACTATTTGAGATGTTGGCGTAACGAGCGGAGGATAACCTGAATCCTTGCGCACTCTCGGCACTTCTGCAAGAACTTCTTCAAGCTGATCTTCCTTACCTGCCTGTTTCAGCTGCGAAAGCAGGTTTGAAAGCATACCGCCGGGGACTTGATACAAAAGCGCGTTTGTATTTGTGGTAAGCATAGAGGGGTCAAGCAGACCGCTGTCTATATACTTCTTTCTGAGTCCCATAAAATAGCCTCTCAGCTCATTAAGGGCAACAAGGTCAAGACCTGTATCATATTCAGTACCCTTGAACGCTGCGACTATAGACTCTGTAGGTGCGTGAGAAGTACCCAACGCGAGCGGCGACATAGCGGTATCTACGATGTCAACGCCTGCTTCAACTGCCTGCATTATGCACATATCTGCAAGACCCGAAGTGAAATGCGTATGCAGCTGTATGGGTATTTTAACGGTCTCTTTAAGAGCCTTAACAAGCCTGCCTGCTTCGTAAGGTGTGAGCAGAGCCGCCATATCTTTTATACATATAGAATCCGCGCCTGCGTTTTCTATAGCTTTTGCATAATTTATATAGTATTCCTCGGTGAACACTTCGCCCGTGGTATAAGATATAGCAACCTGTGCGTGACCCTGCTCCTTTTTGGCAGCCTTTATGGCGGTCTCTAAGTTTCTTATATCATTGAGCGCATCGAATATTCTGATAATGTCAATGCCGTTTGCTATCGACTTCTGCACGAAATACTCAACAAGGTCGTCGGCATAGTGGCGGTAGCCGAGCATATTCTGACCGCGGAAGAGCATTTGCAGTTTGGTGTTGGGCATTTCTTTTCGAATGATACGCAGTCTTTCCCACGGGTCTTCACCCAAAAATCTTATGCATGAGTCAAACGTTGCTCCGCCCCACACTTCCGCAGAGTAAAAACCTATCTTATCCATAGCCGAAAGTATCGGCAGCATATCCTCGATAGGCATTCTCGTTGCAATAAGCGACTGGTGCGCATCACGAAGCACCGTCTCGGTTATTTTAAGTTTAGCCATATAAAGCGATCCTTTCAGAAAAGTTTATCAGCCGATAACAGCCAGCACTGTGCCTGTTTCAACGGAAGTACCCTTTGCGATATTTACGCTGAGTACCTTGCCGTCACAAACTGCGTTAACGTCATTTTCCATTTTCATAGCTTCAAGCACGAACATCGCCTGACCCTTTGTAACGGTATCACCGACCGCCACTTTTACGTCAAGTATCATGCCGGGCATGGGAGCGGTTATCTTTGTACCGTCTGCTACGGGAGCAGCTTTGGGCGCTGCTTTGGGAGCTGCCTTTGGTGCGGTCGCGGGCGCTGATACCTGCGCGCCGTCGGTTATTTCTTCTACTTCAACGTCGTAAGCCGTTCCGTTTACTGTTATGTTATATCTTTTCATTGCTTATTCCTCCATCAGAATTACATAGGTATGTTGCTGTGCTTTTTGGGCAGTGTTGAAATGCGCTTGCCCGACATCATATCGAGCGCGTTTATAAGCGCGTCACGAAGCTGAGATGCATCTTCCACAAGCTCAACGCTGCCGTTTTCGGCTGCCTTTTGGGCGCTTGCATATTTTTCTGAATACTCAGCCGCAAGCTCTTTTCTCTTCGCCTCAGTATCGTCAGCGCCTTTAAGAGCATCGTGCTGCATTATCTCTACGGCCGCAAGCGGATCTACGGGAGATATCACGGCACCGGGCAGGGCGAAAGTAACATCTGCGTTGGCGTTTTTGCCTGCAAGAGCTATAAAGGCAGCTCCGTATGCTTTTCCCGTAATTACAGAGATCTTAACAGTTGTAGCCTCTGCGTAAGAATGAGCGAGCATTGCCATATTCTTCACCGCGCCGGATTCTTCCGCGCCGTCGCTGCTGTCAAAGCCCTCGGTATTTACAAGGGTAACAACGGGTATAGCAAATGCATCACAAAGCCTTACAAATCTTGCTATCTTTCCGCAGTCGGCGGCGGTAAGTTTGCCGCTTTGCATATCCGTGCCACACACGCCCACAGTCGAGCCGCCTATTGCGGCGAGAGCAGTGAACGCGCATTTACCACATTCCTTGCCCAAAACAGTAACGCTGTCGGCATCGCAAAGAGCTTTCGCCTGTTCCTCTGCGTTGTTGCCAAATGGCGCGCCGCTTTCCTCATACTCATACATAGGCAGCGGAGATAGGTTGTTTTGCGGAAGTTTTGCAACCAGTTCTCTTGCTTTCTTTATTGCCTGCTCGTCGTTTTCGGCAACTACAGAAACAACGCCGTTCTTTGCAGCATTTTCGGCAAGAGAGCTTACCTTGCTGTTGGGCGATGTAAATATCGCGGCATCTTCTGAGGCAACGACTATATCAGCACCTGCCGCCATCATGGCGCTGCAGCCTGCGCAAACGCCTGCCGCCACAGATATCTGCGGTACGACGCCCGAAAGGTTCGAGACCCTCGCCAGCAGTTCGCCGTATGCGTCCAGTGCAGCAAAACCGTCGCTGAGATCCGCTCCGCACGAATCATATATACCAACGACGGGCACACCCGTTCTCAGCGCAAGTTCATAGACCCTTGCTATTTTTTCTGCCTGAGCCTTGCCTACAGCGCCCGAATTTACGCTGACGTCCTGCGAAAACGCATACACGGGGCTGCCCTCAACGGTTCCGTAAGCAGTGATAACGCCGCTTGACTTAGCAAGCACGCCAAGTTCCGTATATTCGCCGTTATCAAACAAATATGTCAGTCTTTTTTTTGCAGTATCAGACATATTTTCTTATCCTCCATTCGTCTTTTTGAGCGTTCAAAGTGAGGGCAGAACGTCAAATGCCGCTTGCCGCCAACGCTCCATACATATTTTATTATACTATGGATTTAAAAATTTAGCAAGGGGTTTTGAAATTTTTTCTTAAAAAATAAAAAAATCATCGAAGCGCAAGGTCAGCGCTCCGATGTTTCGCACTATTTTATAACATATTCTTGTGAAAGTTCCTTGTCTATCCAGTCTATTACGTCGGCAAAGCAAAGTTTATCCACAATTGTGAAATACTTATGGCTCATGCCGTCCTCGGGGTTTATCTCTTCGGTATAGCAAAAGCCGCTTGAAGAAATGGTGACCTCGGATTTTGTATTGCCAAACACAAATTTCACATAGTCAGCCGCCGGGTCATTCGGCGATGATACCGCGCCCGACAC
>CANRDG010000086.1 GCA_947629275.1 uncultured Clostridia bacterium
GGCGAAAAACGCCCGATAGACGATATATGCGCCGAGGAGATAGCCAATGCCGCTATGTATGTTCTTGAAAAACAGCTCACCCTTACCCGTGCAGACCTTACAAGAGAAGTGGCAAAGTGCTTCGGCTATACAAGAACTACGCCGTCAATGGAGACTTCTATTACAGAGGGTATAGTTCTTTGCAAGAGCAGGGGAATGATAAGCATTTCGCCCGAAAACGGAAAAATTTCACTGATTTAATAAATAAGTATTGATTTATTTTTAAAAGTGTAGTATAATATTTATAATAGTTTTAACGAAATGTCACCCCAAGTCTTACGCTGTGAGGTATTCTTATGGAAAGAGTAAAGGTTTTTTGCGATTCTACCTGCGACCTGAGTCAAAGCATATACGAAAAGTATGATATAGGTGTAATGCCGCTCCATGTGCTTATTGATGATAATGAGTATCTTGATACCGTTGATATAAACGGCAAAGAGCTGCTGGATTTGTCTGAAAACAAAGCAACGCTGCCTAAATCATCAGCTGTTACTGTGTCTGAGTATATTGAAAAGTTCAAGCCGTATATAGAGCGCGGATATAAGATAGTCCATATCAATATCAGCAGTAAGTTCAGTTCTTGCTATCAAAACTGCTGCCTTGCCGCTGAAGAACTCGGCGACGTTTACCCCGTTGACAGCTACAATTTATCGACAGGGTCAGGACATCTGGCAGTTGCAGCCGCAGAAATGGCTCTCGACGGTGAGATGACCGCCAAAGAGATCGCCGATAAGCTTGACGAGATGAAAAAACGCCTTGACGTAAGCTTTGTAATAAATAAGCTTGATAACCTTCGTAAAGGAGGCAGATGTTCAGCGCTGGCGGCTCTTGGCGCAAACCTTCTGAATTTGAAGCCTTGTATTGAAGTACACGATGGCGCAATGGGCGTTGGCAAAAAGTTCCGCGGGAATTTGGATAAGGTCTTGCCGCAGTATATAGCTTCTAAGCTGAAAGACAGAACAGACGTTCAGCTTGACAGGATATTCGTTACACATTCGCCTATGGATAAGAAACTTGTGGATATGGCAGTTGAGGAAGTCAAAAAGTACCAGTCGTTCAAAGAAATACTTGTTACTTCGGCAGGGGCTACGGTATGTACCCACTGCGGAAAAGGCACTTTGGGCGTGCTGTTCTTCACAAAATAACCAAATATAAAGTCAATGGGGGCTTTCTGGTTTACGGGGAAGCCCTCTTTGTTTTTGAGCAAAATCAAAATATAGATAAAATTTATCCTGTAATGATTGACAAGGCACAAAATTTGGTGTATAATAATTTTGTATGTTATTAAATGGATATAACGCGCTGCGAAAGGAGCGGACATTATAATGCTAAAAAATATAAGACAGCTTTTTAAGTCCTCTCCGATGTGCAGAGAGCTTTCAGCCATAGTATGCATGGGCGGTGCGCTTACTGCCGCTGCATTTGTGATAAGCCTTATAATAAATCATGACTTTTCGATGTTTTTTGGCTTGCTTATCGGCTGGGGCTGTATGACGGTGTGTTATATCTATCTTGCGGATACAGTAAACGCTATTTCACAAATGAAAGACGTGCGGAAGGCAAAAAGAAAAATGCGTATCTGCTATATGGCAAGATTTGCCTTGCTGTTCGTGCTGTGCTTTATAGGCTTTGAAACAGGCATATATAACCCTCTCGGCGTGCTGATACCGCAATTCTTTCCGAAATTTATTCTGTACTATGTACATTTTGTAAAGAAGGGAAAAGCTGATGGACGGACCTAAGGTCGTTTTTACGATACCTATCTTCGGCGGAATCGAAATAACCGAAACTATTGTTATCGGCTGGTTCGTGATACTTATCGTACTGATAGCAAGCTTGTATCTTACTTCGGGACTAAAAAAGATACCGAACTCTAAGCACCAGGTCATTGCCGAAATGCTAGTTGGTTTTGTTAATAATACCGTCAAAAAAACAATGGGCGATAGGTTTATGTCATTTGCCCCGTATATCGCAGCGCTGCTGCTGTATTCGCTGCTGGGTTCTCTTGTCAGCCTGATAGGTTTAAGATCAGTCACCGCAGACCTGAATACCACAATCGCCATGGCACTTGTAACATTTGTGCTGATAACGTTCTTTAAGATAAAAACAAACGGATTTTTCGGGTATATCAAGGGTTTTGGCTCGCCTATAGTGCTGCTTGCACCGCTGAATGTAATAAGCGAGATAGCAACACCGCTGTCAATGTCTTTCCGTATGTTCGGAAATATAGCAGGCGGCTCTATTATAACAATGCTGCTGTATATGGCGCTTGGCGCGGCTTCAAAAGCTCTTAACCTGTCGTTTCAGTTGGGAGCGCTGCAACTGAATGTAGTGCAGGTATTCATACCCGCAGTGCTGTCAATTTATTTTGACTTGTTTACAGGATGTATTCAAGCGTATATATTTGCAATGTTAACAATGGTAAATGTCAGCATGGCTGCTGATAAATCGTAAATTGGAGGAATTTATCATGGAAAAAGCAATTGTTTTGGGATGTTCTGCAATAGGTGCAGGTCTTGCTATGATAGCAGGTCTCGGACCCGGTATCGGCGAAGGTTACGCTGTTGGCAAGACTATAGAATCTATAGCCCGTCAGCCTGAGGCGCAGGGCGACTGCACAAGAACAATGTTCATAGGCGTTGCAATGGCAGAGTCTACAGGTATCTATTCGCTTATCATAGCGCTGGTGCTGCTGTTTGCAAATCCGCTCATCAAAAAGCTTTAATATAAAAGCGAGGAGTATACGAAAATGCTTTACGCAAAAGTGACTGAGTTCATTTCTATCAATCCTACCTCGATAATCGCAACTCTGTTAAATCTTTTGGTCTTGTTTCTGATACTCAAATTTATACTTTTCAAGCGCGTCAATTCTGTTATTGAAAACAGGCAGAAAGAGATTGCCGATTCTTTTGAAGAAGCTGACGAAACTAAACTCCATGCAAAGGAGCTTGAAGAAGAGTATGCCGCTAAACTGGATAAGGCTCATGAAGAATCCGAAGCCATAATGCGCGATACCACCAAAAAAGCTCAGGAGCGCGGAGACAAAATAATTGACGACGCCAACCGTGAGGCAAGGGAGATCATTGACAAGGCACATACAGAGGTAGAGCGTGAAAAACGCCGTGCTGTAAATTCTGTTAAAAATGATATAACCGATATTGCGTTCGACGTTGCCCAGACGCTTGTAGGAAAAGAGATCAGCAGACAGGACAATGAACGGCTGATCGATGAATTTATAGACAACATAGGTGAAAGCGATGATTGAGCAGTATGTCAATAATTATGCTCTGGCGTTGTTTTCTCTGTGCAAAGAAAGCGGACAGAGCGTTAAAGACGTTTATGACGAGCTGTGCGGCATTGACAGTATTTTTGCCGAAAACGGCGATTTTGTAATGCTGCTGTCTTCTCCGGTAATTACAGAGGAAGAAAAACTTGATATGCTCAAAAATGCCTTTGAGGGCAACATTTCCGATACCGTCTATGATTTTATATGCGTTTTGACCGAGAACAGGCATATAACCGATTTTTCTGAGATATGCAAAAGTTTCAAAACTCTGTATTATCAGGACGAAAATATCGTTGAAGTTACCGTTAAAACCACCGTATCTCTCGGCGAAAATCAAAGGCAGAAGCTTAAAAGCAAGCTTGAAAGCTTCACAGGAATGAATATCATTCTGAATGAAGAGATAGATGAGGCTCTTATAGGCGGCATCGTCGTAAATTATAACGATACGCAGATAGACGCCAGCATTAAAGGCAGGCTTGCTAAACTAAAAACGGCTTTGGCAGCGTTATAGCATAGGAAAGGTCTGATAAACATGAATTTGCATACCGATGATATTACAAATATTATCAAGCACCAGATAAAGAATTACAGAAGTAAGCTGGAGCTCAATGACGTAGGTACTGTCGTTACTGTAGGCGACGGTATTTCTAAAATTCACGGTCTTGACGACTGCATGAGCGGAGAGCTGCTTGAATTTGAATGCGGCGTTTCGGGCATGGCTCTCAATCTTGAAAAGAACTTCGTCGGCGCGGTGCTGCTGGGTTCTGATGACGAAGTAAAAGAGGGAATGCAGGTAAAACGCACAGGCAAGATAGTTTCCGTACCTGTGGGTGAAGAAATGCTCGGCAGAGTTGTAAACGCCCTTGGTGAGCCTATCGACGGCAAAGGAGCCGTTCTTACAAAAGAAAGCAGACCTATTGAAACGCCTGCGTTCGGTATAATCACAAGAAAGCCCGTAAGTAAGCCTCTGCAAACAGGTATAAAGGCTATAGACTCTATGATACCCATAGGCAGGGGACAAAGAGAGCTTATCATAGGCGATAGACAGACAGGTAAAACAGCCATAGCCCTCGATACTATAATCAACCAAAAGGGCAAAGACGTTATCTGCATATATGTAGCTATAGGGCAGAAGCGTTCGACCGTTTCAAATGTTTATGAAATGCTTGAAAAAGCAGGCGCTATGGATTATACGATAATCGTTGCCGCGACTGCTTCCGAACTTGCACCGCTGCAATATATCGCGCCCTATTCGGGCTGCGCTATCGGCGAGCATTTTATGCTGCAAGGTAAAGATGTTCTCTGCGTGTATGACGATCTTTCAAAACACGCGGTAGCATACAGAACGATGTCTCTGCTTCTGCAAAGACCGACAGGTCGTGAGGCATATCCCGGAGATGTTTTCTATCTTCATTCAAGACTTCTGGAACGTGCTTGCAGCCTTAATGAAAAGTACGGCGGCGGTACTTTGACCGCGCTGCCTATAATAGAAACACAAGCAGGCGACGTTTCCGCATATATACCTACGAACGTTATATCCATTACCGACGGTCAGATATTCCTTGAAACGGAGCTTTTCTATTCCGGCATAAGACCTGCCGTAAACCCGGGTATATCAGTATCGCGTGTCGGCGGTGCAGCTCAGATAAAAGCCATGAAAAAGGTGTCAGGCTCGCTGAAACTGCTTTATTCTCAGTACAGAGAATTGCAGTCGTTCTCGCAGTTTGGTTCCGATCTTGATAAAGATACCAAAGACAGACTGGCTCAGGGCGAAAGAATTGTTGCAGTGCTGAAACAGGGCAGAAACGAGCCGCTGAGAGTTGAACAGCAGGTAGTTATCATTTATGCGGTAGTAAATAATTATCTTAAAGATATTCCTGTTGAGGATATAGACAGGTATCAGAAAGAGCTGTTCGATCATATCGAGCATACGAATTTTGACATATATCAATCTATTTTGGATACTAAAGACCTGACCGCCGAAAACCAGCAGAAGCTTAACGAAGTGCTGATACAATTCAATAAAAAGTTTTTGGGTGAATAATAAATACCTTGCAGTAAAGGAGTGTGAAAAATGGCTACTGCTAATATGAAAGCCGTGCGCAGGCGTATAAAAAGCGTTGAAAGCACCAAGCAGATAACCAAAGCTATGGAGCTTGTCGCTTCTTCAAAGCTTAGAAAAGCTAAAGAAAAAGCCGATGCCGCGCAGCCTTTTTTCAATACTCTATATGAAACTATGTGCGATATATCCAACGACAGAAGCATAAAATCGTTGTTTGTCGCGCCGCAGTTCAGAAAGACAAATCTGCTTATTGTTATAGCAGGGGACAGGGGACTTGCAGGAGGCTTCAATCACAACGTGCTGAAAGCCGCACAGGCAAGGTGCGACGAGATAGCAGCTTCGGGCAATAAGATAAAGATAGTCGCAATAGGTAAAAAGTCAATAGATTACTTTGAAAAGCGCGGTTATGATGTCAAACTGAAATACAGCGGCATTTTTGACAATACTCCGCAGTCGGTGCTTGACGAGATATCGGGCTATATAATGAGCAATATGAAAATGCAGGAGATAGGCAGCGTTGAGCTTGTATATACAACGTTTGTTTCTACTCTCTCGCAGGAGCCTATGGTGGTCAAAGTGCTGCCGATAGATACGCTTTCAAACGATAAAAAGGCAAAGAGCCTGACTATCTATGAACCTTCGGAGGAAGAACTTTTTGAAAGCCTTATTCCGCAGTATTTAAATGGCATTGTTTACAGCGCTATTGCAGACTCCTATGCTTCCGAGCTTGCCGCAAGGCGTACAGCCATGGAAAACGCTACAGACAACGCCGATGCCATGATAAACGATCTCTCGCTTATGTATAACAGAGCAAGACAGGCTCAGATAACACAGGAACTCACCGAGATAATGTCGGGTACTCTCAGAAATAATTAACATTCCAGATAAAAAGGACTGATTTAAATGCAAGCAGGAAATGTCGGCAAAGTCGTTCAGATAGTTGGAGCGGTAGTTGACATAAAATTTGATAAAGATTCACTGCCTAACCTTCTCAATGCTATCGAGATAGACAACGGCGGCACAAAGCTTATTGTAGAAGTCGCACAGCATATAGGCGACGATACCATAAGATGTATAGCTATGAGCTCCACAGACGGTCTTAAACGCGGTGTCGATGCCATAGATACCGGCAAGGCTATCTCTGTGCCGGTAGGCAAGAAAACGCTTTCAAGGGTATTCAATCTCCTCGGTGAGCCGATAGACGACTTGCCATTTGACGACAGCGACACCGAGCGTTGGGAAATACACAGACCTGCACCGACCTTTGAAGAACAGGCTGCCTCTACCGAAGTGCTTGAAACAGGTATAAAGGTAATAGACCTTATAGCTCCGTATCTTAAGGGCGGAAAGATAGGTCTTTTCGGCGGCGCAGGCGTTGGCAAGACCGTGCTTATCCAAGAGCTTATAAACAACGTTGCCAACCAGCACGGCGGTATATCTGTATTTACCGGAGTTGGTGAGAGAACGCGTGAAGGCAACGACCTTTACAACGAAATGAAAGAATCGGGCGTTATAGATAAGACCGTTCTGGTGTACGGACAGATGAACGAACCGCCCGGAGCAAGAATGAGAGTAGGTCTTTCGGGACTTACTATGGCTGAATACTTCCGTGACGTTGAGGGACAGGACGTTCTTCTGTTCATAGACAACATTTTCAGATTTACACAAGCAGGCTCGGAGGTTTCCGCTCTGCTGGGACGTATGCCGTCGGCAGTTGGTTATCAGCCGACACTTGCTACCGAAATGGGCGCTTTGCAGGAGCGTATAACATCTACAAACAAGGGCTCTATAACATCGGTGCAGGCAGTTTATGTTCCTGCCGATGACCTTACAGACCCAGCCCCCGCAACAACGTTTGCACACCTTGATGCAAAGACCGTTCTTTCAAGGAGCATATCTTCGCTCGGTATTTATCCTGCGGTAGATCCGCTTGATTCAACTTCAAGAATACTCGATCCCGAAATAGTCGGTCAGGAGCATTACGAAGTCGCAAGAGCCGTACAGTCTATACTTCAGAGATACAACGAATTGCAGGATATCATCGCAATAATGGGCATGGACGAACTTTCAGACGAAGATAAAGTTATCGTTGCAAGAGCAAGAAAGATACAAAGATTTTTGTCGCAGCCTTTCAGTGTTGCCGAGCAGTTTACCGGTATGCAGGGCAAGTATGTGCCTATAAAAGAAACTATCCGCGGCTTTAAAGAGATAATCGAGGGCAAGCACGACGACCTGCCCGAATCTGCGTTCCTGTTTGTGGGAACTATAGATGAAGCGGTCGAAAAAGCTAAAGCCCAGCAGTAAAAGATAGGGGAGCGTTTTATGAAAACATATACCTTGAAGATCGTTACCCCGAAAGAGAGCCGCACAGAAGAAAACGTGATAAAAACAATAGTTCGTACAACTTCGGGTGACAT
>CANRDG010000087.1 GCA_947629275.1 uncultured Clostridia bacterium
CTTACCGAGGTAGCGCAGAAGTATAGGTGCCCCTATGATATGCTCGGTTCTTATAATATGGATATCTGCGACGCTATGAACAACGCCCTCAAGGAAAGATGGCTGGAAGAGCGCGGCATTCAGATGGCTTCTCTCGATATCGTCCTCAACGTTGACGACGAGAGCAAGGAGAGAATTGCTAAGTTCCAGGATGCGAGAGCGGCAGGCAGCGATCCTTCGATGCTCTACGCTATGGACAGAATGAGCATCAATACCGCCCGTGAAACAGCGGCAGGCAACTCCGCAGGCGCTATGACAGGCTTTATGGGCATGGGCATGGCAGGCGGCGGAATGATGGGTCAGCCTATGGATCCGACAATGTATAACCAGCAGATGATGCAGAATCAGCAAATGATGCAGAACCAGCAAATGATGCAAAATCCGCAGATGATGCAAGGTCAGCAGTTTAACAGCGCCCAGCAGATGAATACCCAGAACATGGGTGCAGGCGGCGCTCAGCCGGTTGTTACAAGCGGCGCGGTTGCAGGCGGTGCAGAATCATGGAAGTGCGAGTGCGGCGCAGAAAACACAAGCAAGTTCTGCATGAACTGCGGCAAACCCAAGCCGGCTCCTACATCAGCCGACGGCTGGACTTGCGAGTGCGGCGCGGTAAACAAGGGCAAATTCTGTATGGAATGCGGCAAACCCAAGCCGGCAGGCGCACCCCTCTATAAGTGCGATAAGTGCGGTTGGGAACCTGCCGATCCCAAGAATCCGCCGAAGTTCTGCCCTCAGTGCGGCGATCCGTTCGACGACGGCGATATTCAGAAGTAATTTACGCTTATATACAAAAAGAGCCAAGGCTTTGTGCCAAGGCTCTTTTGTTTTATGTGCAGGCAGATCATTGCTCTGTTATCTCCGTAACTGTTCCCAAGAAAATAGGCAGGCGGTTTTCGGTGTCTATTATCGCAAATACGAACGGTCTGTCAAGCGTTATGTTTACCGTCTCTTCCGGCATTGCTGCGGCTGCGTTGTCCATTGTTACCCCCGTTACCGCCGCGGCTTTTGTGCCGTTTTCGTCAACCTCGATGTGCGTTTTGTGTATTATATCAGATATCTTCAGCCCCGTGTCAGACATCAGACTGAAATCCGCCTCGTCGGTAAACGCCGAATGCATTCCCATAGCCTGCATCGTTTCAACCAGCGAAGTTTCATAGTCAAACTTGAATTTCGGCAGCTTCGCGTATACGGTCACATCTCTTTCCACAGGCGTAAGAGCGGCTTTAAGGCTTTGCCCATTCAGCATAGAAACATAATTTTCAATACCAACGTCCTCGTTAGGCAAAAGCGCCGCAAACGCGTAATTTCCGCCTGCATAATACTTTATAAAGCCCTTCGCAAAGCCGTCGTCAAGATATATATCTTCCTCCGAGTTCATAAACTCTGCGTCTTTTGCGTTGCCCTCAATATCGGTGAACGGCAAAGTCTGCATATCGTATTCTGAGTAAGGCTGCGCCCACTTCGAGTCAAAGCATACCGCGTTTATCAGAAACATCATGTTGTCGTCGGAGATCTGGTCTACCAGCTTGTCTATCATGCCGTCAGTGCTGTCGCTCACCCAGTTGTTTATGTCTGTTACAGTGCTTTCATCAAACGGCGCTTTGTAAAGCTTCGCACCGAAGTGATCTGCATTTTTCTGTATAAATTCGTCCTTTACAGAAAAACCGTCCTTATCTCTGTACCATATAGAATTTGCAATAGAAAGCGTAGATTTTTCGCTGTTTTTAAGACCCTTTACATACCCCAGCAAATACTTGTTCAGATCATCTATACTTTCAACACCCGTCGGTATCATGCTTTCATCTGCATTGCTAGGCAAGTTCCACACTTCGCCTGCGCCCTTGCCGAGAGCAGCAAGCATTTCTTCCAGCGTGTCACCGTCAGCGCCGTTGGCTGTCATGGTCAGCGCCAGCATGGCCGAGGTAGGGGAGACCAAAGTGCTTTTTTGACCGTCCATGCAGTTTTTTAGCATACCTGCCGCAAACGCGTACTGCGAGTATAAAAACGCCTCATCAGCTTCTTTCGGCTCAGCCTCGCCTGTTGTCGGCGATTCAGCCTTTATCTCCTGCGCACCGCTTAAATTTATCTCCTGCTTGCCCTCTGATGTTGTAGGCGATGTCGCTATCACAGGCTTTGTTACTGTAATGTCCGGTTCGCTCAATACCTCAACATCTCCGCACGCGGTCATATTCAGCGCCATAGCGCACGCAAGAGCCGCGCCTATAATTCTTTTTGCACGATATTTCATTTAGATTACCTCTTTTCTTAGTCAAAATAAAAATATTCTTCAAGAAACTGCACAAGCTCTGTAGCTTTTTCGCTCGTGAGCGTGTATGCGATGCCGCTTGTGTTGTCGGTAAAAATGCCGTTTTCAAGCGTGTAGTAATGCCCGTCAAGCTCTATCTCGTAACGCTCACTCATATTGTCAGAGGGCGGCTGAACGTTTGGAATGTTTTGCTCACCCGTGCCGTTGTTTTCGGCGTAACTCGTAATATCTGCCACAGCTTTTTGCAAATCCGCAATCTTTTCTTCGTTGGTCACAATGGCAGCCTTAGCCACCTCGCCGCCTGTTTTTGATACCCTCGCGGTGTACTGCGCCTCATCATCTACCGACATTTCAGCCGGCAGTTTTGAAGTCATTATCTCTGTTGCAATAGTCTCATCTTCATAAAGTCCGTTATTTGCAGCCTCGCCGTCATTTACAGCATTGTTAGTATTGTTGCCCGCACTTGGCAAGCCGCCGAACATGCCGCTGTTTGCAATAAATGCCGCCGAAAATACGCACACCAGCGCAAAACCCGTCGCCGCAGCTAAAGCAGCCTTTTTCCGCCTGCGAATATATCTCTCACCGCGCTGCAATACCTCTTGGGTAAACTGCTCGTCAGTTCTCATATTATTCATAAAAGTGCCTCGCTTCCTAAAATACCTCGAAGTTCTTTCTTTGCACGATATAGCAGATTATCAACTTGCTTTCGATTTTTCTTCATTACCTGCGCCGCCTCGTCATAGCTCATGCCCTCAAAGTATACCAGATGTACCGCGGTGCGCATTTCTTCCGAAAGCCGAGCTATCGCGCGGTGTACGGCGCGTTTTTGCTCGTCTGCAAGTATGTCATCCTCAAAGCCGCCGCCCTCAATTTCCGAGAGTTCCTCTTCGCGCAGGCGTTTTTTGTGCCTCAGCCAGTCAATGCTGCGGCTGCGCGCTATCATGTATAAATACGTTTTCAGCGGCGTTTTGAAGTTGTACCGCCTTTTGTGTATGATAAGCTGCATAAAAACGTCTATCGCAATGTCCTCCGCCGCGTATGGGTCGTGAACAAAGCCCTCTATAAAGAACGTCAGCCCTGTCCTGTAAAGCTTTACTATATCGCTGAAAGCCTCTTTTTCTCCGTCAAGGTAACGGCGGTAGCTACTTTCACCGTTGCCCATGCTTCCAACTCCTTTCCGTCAGACCCTTGGAGCCTGTTCACTTATTATACGCATACAAAATATATTTTCCTTAGATTTTTCAGAAAAAATTTTTTCGCAAACGTTTACAGCTCTTGCAATATATTTAAAGGTGTATTATAATGATTGTAATAAATCAAATTTTTGGAGGATAATTTATGAAACATCTGAAATACAGTATTCTGTCCGTGCTTGCCGCCGCCGCAATGATGTTATCTTTCGCTTCCTGCGGGGACAGCAATAGTTCATCGCAAGCAGCGCAAACGCAGCCGACCAGCTCCGTCGCCGAAAGCGCGCCTGCGGAAAGCAATACTGAAACGAGTGAAAGCAAAGCAGGTTTTCATGTTGACGGCACAAAACTGTTAGATGCCAACGGCAACGAGTTTGTCTTTCGCGGCATAAACCACGCCCATACGTGGTTCAAGGATATGGACGACGTCGCTCTTGAAGCAATTGCGGCAACGGGCGCAAACAGTGTTCGCCTTGTTCTTGCAAACGGCGGTCAGTGGGAGAAAGACAGCCTTGAAAATATCCAAAAGCTCATTGAAAAATGCAAAGAGCTCAAAATGGTGGCTATCTTGGAAGTCCACGATGCCACCGGTATGGACGACCTCGATTCGTTCAATGCAATTGTTGACTACTGGCTCGAAATGAAAGATGCCCTCATCGGCAACGAAGACTGCGTAATACTCAACATCGCCAACGAATGGATAGGCAGCTGGAAGTCGGGCACTTGGGCAAAGGGCTACACCGCCGCAATACCCAAACTGCGCGAGGCAGGCATAAAGAACCTTATTATGGTAGACTCCGCAGGCTGGGGTCAGTACCCTAAGTGTATAAAAGAAAAGGGAATGGAAGTCTTCAACAGCGACCCGCTCAAGAACACCATGTTCTCCGTTCATATGTACGGCAGTGCAGGCGGCAATGCCAAGCAGATAGAGCAAAACCTCACCTATGCTACTTCGCAGAATTTGTGCGTCTGCGTCGGCGAGTTCGGCTATAACCATTCCGACGGCGACGTTGATGAAGCGTTTATAATGAAATACTGCACCGAAAACAACATCGGCTACCTCGGCTGGAGCTGGAAAGGCAACAGCGGCGGAGTTGAGTATCTCGACATCGCCAAGGAATGGGACGGCTCAGTGCTTTCTTCCGACTGGGGCGAAAATCTTGTAAACGGCGAGAACGGCATAAAAGCCACATCAAAAATTTGCAGCATATTTGAATAACAGCAAAAAAAGCACCGCTGAAAATCACATTTCGGCGGTGTGTTTTTTTTAATTTTTATGCGAGCGAATGTTTAACTCTGTCCTGAACTTCAGCATATTTTGCATTGTTGAAACGGTCAAGCGTTCCTACGAGATAACCGGTGATCCTTCTGATACGGTCAAACGACGGAGGACAGTAACGATAGCTGATATCAACGTAATCGCCGTCCAGCTTTATGTTCATTTCGTTTACCTCTCCGTTGGGATACTTTTCCTGCGCTCTTGCAACGTATGCATCGATCTCTTTCTTAGAAAGTTCGCCGCCTGTAACATTTACCTTTATCATTTTGATCGTCCCTTTCTTTTGTCAAATTAAGATGTAAAGAATACAACTTGTATCTGTACTATTAGTATACCACAACATATTGTGCTTGTCAATAGTTTTTGAAAAATTTTTATAGTAAATTTTTATCTTTTCCAAAATATGCGACAGCGGCGTAATACGATAGCTTTCGCGCCCTGCGAAGGGTATAATTATATAAATGCTTGACAAATCGGTGCGGCTGCGGTATAATAATATTGATATTCTTGTTCGGAACACTTTTTAAGTTGACTGTTCACACCCAGAATTTTATCATGTTATTGAACAGCCGTATTAAATTTTGTAACGTGAAAATAAATATTTGGAAAGGAGTTATTTCCCTGCAAGGGAGATAGCCTGCTTTTGGTGTGTAAACAAAGCAGGCTTTTCTTGCAGCGGACGAAGTAATGAAGATCAAAAACAAAAGAATAGAAGAAAGAGCAAAGAAGCAAAGTACGGAAGGTCTTACGAACGTTATAACAATAGACTTTCCGCCGCTTAAAACAAACACTAAAGCGGCAAAGAACACAAAGGCTTCAAAGGGCAAGGCTGCCGATAAGGCTCACGGCAAAAAAAACAGCCGCAACGCAGCAGCCGAAAAGAACAACCGCCAACCCAAAAAGCCTAAAACCACAGAAAAAACAGAGCACACAGTAAAGAATGAAAAAAGAAAGACACCCATTAAAATCATACCTTTGGGCGGTCTTAACGAAATAGGTAAAAACTTTACCTGTATCGAGTGCGCGAACGACATCGTTATAGTTGACTGCGGAATGGCTTTCCCCGATGCCGAGCTTCCGGGCGTTGACAGCGTAATACCCGACTTCACATATGTTGAAAAGAATATCGACAAAGTCAGGGGCATGGTCATCACTCACGGTCACGAGGACCATATAGGCGGTATACCGTACTTTTTGAAGAAAATGAACGTTCCCGTCTATGCCACAAGGCTTACTATAGGTCTTATAGAGGGCAAACTTAAAGAGCATGGGATACTCAGCAGTGCAAAACTCAACGTCGTAACTCCACGGCAGACGGTAAAACTCGGCTGCATGGCGGTCGAGTTTATCAGGGTGAACCATTCTATCCCCGATGCCTGTGGTATGGCTATCCATACTCCTGCCGGCGTTCTTGTCCACACGGGCGACTTCAAGGTAGACTATACCCCTATCGAGGGCGGAATTATAGACCTCGCGAGATTTGCAGAACTCGGCAATAAAGGCGTGCTCGCTCTGATGGCTGACTCTACGAACGCAGAGCGCCCCGGTTATACCATGACCGAACGCAAGGTCGGCGAAAGCTTTTCAAAGCTTTTCAATCAGGCTGAGGGCAAGCGTATAATAATCGCAACATTCGCATCTAATATCCACCGCATACAGCAGATAATCGACAACGCCGTAAAAACAGGCAGAAAAGTCGCGGTCTCGGGCAGAAGCATGGTAAACGTAATAGGCAAGGGAATTGAGCTCGGCTATCTCAAAGTTCCCGACGACATAATGGTAGATATCGAGCTTATCCATCGCTATCCGCCCGAAAAACTTGTAATAGTCACCACGGGCAGTCAAGGCGAGCCTATGAGCGCCCTTACGCGTATCTCAAACGGTATGCATAAGCAGGTGGTCGTAACTCCGCAGGATTTCATAATAATCTCCGCAACACCTATCCCGGGCAACGAAAAATTCGTCACCAAGGTGGTAAACGAGCTTATGAAAAGCGGCGCGGACGTGGTATATGAAGCTATGTATGAAGTCCACGTTTCAGGTCACGCCTGCCAGGAGGAGCTGAAACTTATGCTGTCGCTCGTAAAGCCTAAGTATTTCATACCCGTCCACGGCGAATATAAGCATCTGCAAAAGCATAAAAACCTTGCCCTGTCATTAGGGATACCTGAAAAGAATATCATTATCGCAGATATAGGCAACGTCATAGAATCCGACGGCGTTGAAATGAAAATAACAGGCAATGTTCCGTCAGGCAGAGTTTTGGTAGACGGTCTAGGAGTCGGAGATGTCGGCGCGATAGTCCTGCGCGACAGAAAGCACCTTTCGGAAGACGGTCTTATAATAGCCGTCGCAACGATAGACAGCGCCACAGGCGAGATACTCGCAGGGCCCGATATAGTTTCAAGAGGCTTTGTCTATGTGCGCGAAAGCGAGGAACTTATCGACGAAGCGCAGAAGCTTCTGTACGATACTTTGCAAAGCTGCCTTACGCGCAATCTGCGTGAATGGGGCGCACTTAAAAACAAAATGAAAGACGCGCTCTCAGAGTTTATCTACCAGAAAACCAAGCGCAGCCCTATGATACTGCCGATAATCACCGAGGTGTGAACAGCTTAAAACAAATGCCCGAAAGCTATCTTTCGGGTATTTTTGTGCGCAAAAAAGCTGCCCCTTTTTGAGAAGCAGCTTAAATTTTCATATCTCCGCCTTGCCGATGCATCAGCATATAAAACCCGCTGTTGCAGGGTGGATACGCCCTCCTTCGTGTTTCGCGCTCCCTTCGTCCGTTGCTGTCGCGGCATATAGCGGCGACGACGGGAAAGTCTGCAATCCGCACAAAGAGCCGGACTTCCTTTTAAATAGTGTTGGATTATATTG
>CANRDG010000088.1 GCA_947629275.1 uncultured Clostridia bacterium
GAAAGGACTGACCTTATGGCGATTTATGTTATGTCGGACATACACGGAATGTACGACTTGTTTTTAGATATACTACAGCAGATAGACCTGCAAGACGACGACACCTTGTATATTATGGGCGACGTGCTGGACAGAGGGCCGCACCCGATAAAAACGCTTCTGAAAATAATGGAGATGCCAAACGCTGTATTTATGGTCGGCAACCACGAGGTCATGGCTCTCAAATGCCTTGAATTTTTGCGGCAGGAGATAACCGATGAAACGGTGGGCGACCTTGACGGCGATATTTTAGAAGATATTATGACGTGGATGCAAAACGGCGGCGGCACTACCTCGGACGAATTCAGCGCGCTTGACAAGGACACGCAGGCTGATATTATCGACTTTATCAAAGAGGGTGAAGTATTCGCAAAGCTGGCGGTCGGCGGCAAAAAGTACATTCTTGTTCACGCAGGGCTCGGCAATTTCAGCCCCGACAAGCCTCTGGAAGAATACTCTCTCGATGAGCTTATCTGGGAGCGCCCCGATTACAACGTCAAGTATTTTGACGACATTTACGTAGTTACAGGGCATACGCCGACCTGCACGCTGGAAGATGAACCGTCGGCAGGCAGGATAATAAAGAAGAATAATCACATTGCCATAGACTGCGGCAGTTTCATTCCCGGGGGCAGGCTTGCAGCGATATGCCTTGACACGGGCGAAGAATTTTATGCAGATAATACTACAGAATAATAAAAAAACACGGAGCGTAAAAACTCCGTGTTTTGTTTTGCTATTATTCTTAGTCTTCGTAGGCGAGGGGATAGCAGTGCCAGTCGGGCAGTTCGCTTAGTGTAAGAGCGCGCTCACTTGAATATGCTTTTTGCCAGTGTTCCAGATCGGTATACTCCTGCGAAAGCTGGAAGTCCTTTACTGCATATTCGCCGTTCCATGTTGCGAACCATGCCCATCTTACACCGTTGTCGAACGAATCGTCAATGTCGTAAACGACGCCGTTCTCGCTAAGTGCGATTATCTTGTTTGTGGAAGTGGACTTGCGTATATAATTGAAAATTTCTTCCTGTGAAGAATAATCAAACGCATCTGCATAGAAATCGTAGCCGATTATGTCAACGTACTCATCGCCGGGGTACCAGTCGGTGCGCTGACCGTTCCAAACCCATATAAGGTTGTCAAGTCCCCAGTGATTTGTAAGCCTGTCGTACATCAGCTTCCACAGCTCTTTGTATGCATCAGCGCCGGCTGCGCCCCACCAGAACCATGTGTTGTTGTATCTGTAGTCGCCGCCTGCCTCGTGAAGAGGTCTCCACAGTACGGGTATGTCGGCATCTTCAAGCTTTTGCAGCTCTACAGCTATTGCGTCTATGTCGCTTATCAGATAGTCATAGCCTGCCTGGTCGGTCTTATCTATAGCGGCTTTAAGATCAAAGTTTGTCGCATCGGAATAGAAACCTCTGTACCAAGGCTCGCCGTTTAAGCCAAGATACGGGTCGGGGGCGTTCCAGTGCCAGCAAAGGGTAACTATGCCGTTTTTAGCGTCCCAAGCCTTTGCAGCGGTGTAGAACTTGTCGCCCTCTACCGAGCCGTGCGCCACCCTGCTGGGCGAACATTCAATAAGGTCAAGACCGAGTATTGCAGGTAGGTCGCCGCAGTTTTTCTGTATTTGTGATAATCCTCTGTACTGAGAGTATATCATGTTGTCGTCAAGAGGGTAGCCGTTTGATTCGGAATACTGCCCCGTCAGCGTGTACTTGCCGTATATGTCAACAAGGAAATTGTAAAGCCTCTGCGTTGTGGCGTTGGCGTTGGGATTTGAAAGCTTGTGGCTTACATCGTATATCGAAAGATCGACGCCCTGCGATGCTTTCAACTCTATTTTGTCAACGTACAGAGAACCTACTGTGTCTTCAATAGAAATAACGTGCTCTCCTGCCGTCATGGGAACGTTGGTTATGGTTATCTCCATGAATTTGTTGTTTTCTGAAACGCTGAACTGCTCTCTTGTCGCGCCGTTGTCAATGTCAAACTTGAAAAGTGCAGCCGCTCCCGTATCTTCCTTGGCAGCGGTTATGACCGCATCATATCTGCCGTCAGTCTCGGAATTGAATTTGAACCTTATCGCGCCGCCGTTTATCTTGCCCACATATCCGCTGCCGCTGAAAGAACCGTTGGTGTCGTCGCTGAGAGTTACGGAATCGTTGCCGCTGATAACGCAGTCTTCCGCCTCGGTCTCAAAGTGAAAATCAGCATCAACACCAACATCGGGCTGATAGTCTGAATAGTCAAGGCTTCCGACCGTTTCGGTAACTTCGCCCCTGTCTACCTTTTCATAAACTACCGAAGAATCATCGGTTGACGAACTTTCGCTGCCTGTGCTTTCGCCGCCCGAACTGTTCCCTTTATTGCCGCAGGCTGACATTGACAATGTAAGTATGACAGCCGTGGCAGCCGATAAAAACCGTTTAGCTTTCATTTTAACATCGACCTTTCTTTATTTATACATTATAAAAATATTTCAGATCATTATTTATTATTACTTTATTGCTTTTCGTCCTCGTCGGGGTCTGTGGTATCTTTCGGCATGGCGGTCTCGCCATCTTTTATGCCCTCGGTGGCATCGGGTACGAACATCGTTTTGAAAGTCATCAGCATTATCCTGAAATCCAGCGCGAACGAGTGCCTTTCTATATACATAAGATCAAGTTTCAGCTTGTCGTAAGGCGTGGTGTTGTACTTGCCGAAAACCTGCGCAAAACCCGTAAGCCCTGCCTTTACGTTCAGCCTGTATGCAAACTCGGGCATTACTTCTTCATACTGCTCGGCTATCTCGGGTCTTTCGGGGCGCGGCCCTACAAACGACATACTTCCGCCAAGAATATTGAAAAGCTGCGGCAGTTCATCAAGGCGGCAGCTTCGCAGAAATTTGCCTACGGGCGTTATCCTGCTGTCCTCTTCGGAAGCAAGCCTTGCAATGCCGTCTTTTTCGGCGTCTACCACCATGCTGCGGAACTTTATAAGCTTGAATACCTTTCTGCCATTTGTAAATCGATTCTGGCAGTAAAACACGGGTCCGCCGTCGTAAATCTTTATAAGAAGAGCTATCACCAACATGAATGGCGATGATATGATTATGCCGATTATAGACAGCACAATGTCAAAAAAGCGTTTTATAAACAGCTGTTCAAAGCTCATGCCCTGATTGCGTTGAAGCAGCAGCGGCGTATCGAACATATGGAACTCATCTGCGCCGCGCACTATAATGTCGGAGATCTTCGGGCTGATGTACGTTCTGACAGAATTTTCAAATGTGAATTTTAAAAGCTTTGCGCGCTTTTCCAAGGGTACGTCGCAAATAATAACTGCCTCATATTCAAGTATCTTGCTTTTTATAGTTTCAATGTTCTCTTCGCAGCTTATAGACGAACATATAAGATATTTGTCCATTCTTTGGCTCATTTTTACAACAAGCTCGCCGTCGTCGCGCTTGCCGTATACAACTATCATCTTACGCGCAGGAAAGATCTTTCTGTAAATATACGTACTCGCTATCGACCACACAACACCTATAAGACCGTCTACAGCGGTAAGAATAAGTATCGGCACTATCGGCAGAAAACCGCGCGCGATAAGGCTTATCTGCAAATACGCAACGGCATTTGTCAGTATAAGTGATATGACCTGCGAGCCTATAAGTCCGCTGGGGTAGGAGTACCCGACCTTGAAGCTGCCGAACGCCATTGAAAACAGCACGAATATGAACGCGTACAGCACCGTCAGCAGCAGCGTGCCTTTCAGCACGAACGGCTTGAATACCATTTCTCTGTTGTAATAGCCGTCCCACAGGTAGGCAAACAAAAGCGTCACCGAGGCTATAAGTATCAGCGAATCGGTAAACATAATTATATGTTTGAATTGTTCTTTCTTCTTCATTTTTATATTCCTTGACGTTATCATTAAAACTATTATCTGAAATTTGTGTGTACATACACCTGCATAACTTGTATACGGGATTATTTTAACACATTTTTTTCTTTTTTTCAAGGGCTTTCACCATATTTTCACAAAGTATCATGAAAATATGAAATTGCACTGCATTTATAGGGCAGTCTCATTGACAAAAAGACGGGGATATTATATAATATTATATACAAAAACGCACAAGGGAGAGAGCATTATGAAAACACTGCCGGCATACAGCGTTACCATGTCAGTGTACGGAAAAGAGAAGCCGGAGTTTCTGCGCACGAGCATAAAGAGCATCATGGAGCAGACACATCCGACCGACGATTTTATTATAGTCTGCGACGGCGAGCTTACAAAAGAGCTTGACGAAGTGCTTTTGCAGGCGCAGGAAAAATACGCGGCTATAAAAATAGTGCGTACCAAGGGTCACGTGGGCACTGCCGCAGCCGCAAATATGTCGCTTGAGATGTGCAAAAACGAGTATATCGGCAAAATGGACAGCGACGACATAGCCCTGCCGCAGCGTTTTGAAAAGCAGCTTCGCCGAATGATGCTCCACCCAGAGCTTGACATCATCGGCGGCTATATAGAAGAATTTGACAGCGACACGGGCGGCACTATCGCGATAAAAAAAGTACCGCTGTGCAACGATACCGTGCATGAATACGCAAAAAGGCGCAACCCGTTCAACAATCCCACGATGCTTTTCAAAAAGAGCGCTGCCACTGCGGCAGGCGGATACAGCGAGGACTTAGCAAGGTGCGAAGATTATGATTTTGTTGTAAAAATGCTTGCAAACGGAGCGGTCGGCGGCAACATACCGCAGGTGCTTTTGAAGTACCGCATAACGCAGGGTAACTACGAGCGCCGCCGCAACTTTGCCAACACAAAGGCGTTCATAGCCGCGCGGTGGAAGATATACCGCAGCGGATATTCGTCGCTTGTTGATTTTCTTATACCATGTGCCGCGCAGGTCGCGCTGTTTTTGCTGCCGTCTTCGATGACGGGGCTTATATACCGCAAGGCGATGAGGTGATAAAATGCTTTCAAGACCCGTAGAATACTACCGTGACAGAGCGAAAGAGATGTTCCTTTCGGGGTACAACTGCTCACAGGCGGTGGTGATGGCTTTTATAGATGAACTGGATGTTGACAAAAACGCCGCGCTTCTGATGGCTTCGCCGTTCGGAGGGGGTCTCGGCAGGCTGAGAGAGGTGTGCGGAACGGTCTCGGGAATGTGCATGGCGGCAGGGCTTATGCTAGGGTACAGCGACCCCAAAGCCTACAGCGAAAAGGCGGCGCTTTATGCGCACATACAGAATATGGCGGCAGCTTTTAAAGAGAAGAACGGCTCGTATATATGCCGCGAGCTGTTGAAAGGCGTTGTCCACACCGATGGCGGCGCACCCGAGAAACGCACGGAAGAATATTACAAAAAGCGCCCCTGCCCCCAGCTTTGCGCCGACGCGGCAGAAATACTGGCGAGGTATGTTAAAGATTTACAGGAGGAAGAAAAGTAATGACATATTTTATAATAGGTGCTTGCGTGGCGGCAGTTTTGATAGTTTGTGTGATACTGGTGGTAAAAATTGTATCGGGCAGAGATAAGAAAAAATCTGACAGTTCTCAAAATGTAATAATTCAGCCGCGTGATGATACGGCTTTACAAGAAGATACATATCAGCCACAGGAATTTGTGATAAGAGCAGAGAGCATTTCTGCTGATTCTTTTGAAGAAAGTGACCTGCATGAGATAACAGATAAAAGACTGCTGGCACATATTGATAATTTTGTACCCCTTATAGTGCAAGGGGGAAATGCAGCTTATGATATATTTAAAGCAAGCAAGCTTGATAAAGAAGTTTTATATAAAGCTATCCTTCCGTTTGGCGCGAAATTGGCAAAGTCAAGGGATATGGACGGCGCATTCCGCGGCTTTTTTCACGGTGAAAACGGCATAGCAGGTCATGCTAATTTGGTTCAGGCAGATACAAATAGCGGAATGACCAAATTAACAAATGCCGCTTCCGGTGCTATGGCTGTTGCAGCTATGGTCGTGGGTCAATATTACATGACACAGATAAACACAGAGCTTGACGGCATAAGCAGGGGTATTTCCGATATTGCCGACTTTCAGGACAGCGAATATAAAGGCAAAGTAGAATCGCTTGTAAGCCATGTTCAGGTTGCTGCACAATTTAAAGAAGAAATATTATCCGATCCCGAGCAGAGAGACCATATGCTTACTAAACTTGATATGCATGAAAAAGAGTGTACCGAGCTTATAGGACAAGCTAATAATATGCTTGAAAATTATACCGAAAAGAACGACTTGAAATACGAGGAATATGTAGCTGAACTCGAAAAGGCGCAGAAGTGGTTTGTATACAGAGAGCAACTTTGCAGGGTGCTTTATGGATTATCAGAATTAAAATTTACTGTAAGCCTTGGTAAAATATCGAGAGAGCAGTGCGGTGCATTATATAATATATACTCTGAAAAGGCGAAAGAAGTCAGCGATAAACTTATTGAATGGCACAATAAGGCGGCTCAACGGCTGGGTATAAATGTTGAAGAAGAGCGGCGAAAGAGAACCGGCTTTGACAGCTTCATACATTTTATACCGGGCTTGATCAGTGACAGCCAGAAGTTCAGACCTATAGAAAAGGATACGGTTGAAAAAATAAAGATACAAAGCGAAGATATGGCGAATGAAGAAAATACGGAAAAGTCCGATCTGTATTCGCAGGACGTACAGCTTATCATAAAAGACGGTAAAATATATTATCTACCACCGATAGAAACCCCATAACTCAACCTGCGGTATGTGTAAAAGTTGGTTGCTTTCAGATATAATAAAGACTGAAAGGAGGTGCTCCTCATGGATCAGATAATGATCGGAAAGTTCATAGCGGCGTGCCGCAAAGAGCAGGGGCTCACGCAGGCGGCGCTTGCCGAAAAACTCGGCGTGTCCGACCGCGCTGTTTCAAAATGGGAAAACGGCAGAAATATGCCCGACGTTTCCATAATCCCCGAGCTTTGCGCACTGCTGAAAATCGATCTGAACGAGCTTTTCGCAGGGGAGCGGCTAAGTATGGATAATTACAAAGAGATCGCACAGAGAAACCTGCTTGAAATGCGCAGGCAGGAGGAAAAGGCAAACAAAAGGCTTCTGAACGCCGAAAATATACTGGGCGTTGTATCGGTGGCAGCATCGCTGGCTATGGTGGTGTCGGGTATTTTGGTCGCAGAAAGCAGCCCTGTAGTAGGCATAGTGCTGTGCTCACTCGGGGGTCTGACAGTTTTGGTGAATGCGTTCTATTGCGTAAAAATAGAACACGATGCAGGCTATTATGAATGCCCCGAATGCGGCGAAAGATATATCCCCGATTCTTACTGGAAAGTATGTTTTGCCCCGCATTTCGGCACGACAAGAAAAATGACCTGCCCCAAGTGCGGCAAGCGTGCCTATCAGAAAAAAGTCCTTACAAAAGAATAGTACAATAGCATTGCAAAAAATATGGGCGGAATGGAAACAAAAACATTCCGTCCGTATTGATTTTTTGCCATATTTATGTTATACTTAGTTGTGCAGAAAACACACGGAGGTCTTTACATGGAAAAAACACGACATTCATTTACAGGCTCGCTGGGGTTCGTGCTTGC
>CANRDG010000089.1 GCA_947629275.1 uncultured Clostridia bacterium
GCTTCGGTTAAAATACTTTCAGCGGCAAAAACCGCAAATATATCAGGGGTAAAATATGAACTGTATCGCTGTGCGAAATATCGTGCGGCAAAAAATTTCCGCGTTTGTATTTTTAGGTATGACGTGCTTGCGGTCAAATTGTCTCGTCGGACTGCGGCAGACTTTTCCCCAAGCATTTCCACTAATAAATTCGCGGATATTTTACAAAATAACAGTATGTTCCCTAACGAACAGATTCTATTTAAGGAGTGTAAGTAATGAAAGGTATTACTACAGATCAGGGCAGACAGACCCTCGAAAGATTTAAGATGGAGGCTGCCAACGAGGTTGGCGTTAACCTCAAGCAGGGCTACAACGGCGACCTGACTTCTCGTGAGGCCGGTTCCGTAGGCGGTCAGATGGTTAAGAAAATGATCGACGCTTACAAGAGCGGAAACAAGCAGTAATTTTATTTACTGCAAGCAAAAGCCGTACATCGCTTTGATGCACGGCTTTTATCATTATATCGTTACTTATTCATTTTTACGCATTACATTTCGCACACGCTTTTTATCCAGCCTGTTACGCCCTGTGGCAGCCGCTCGTCGGCAGGTGTGCCGTTATCGAACATCAGGTTCGACTGCACCCAGTTTATCATACAGTGCTGACCCATTTCTATACCGAAATGCACCGAAGATATGCCGCCGTCACCGTTATACACCCATTCGGGGAAAAAGCATATACAGTTTTTCATGCCCATAAGTTTATCTATACGCGGCACAATACATTCGTCAAAATCAGCCATTTCGTCATGTCTGCCGTGGGCTATCAGCAAATTAACGCCGCTGTCGGAAATTCTGTCAAGCGCGTTGTCATCGGGAACATACCCCGATGATATAGGTATAGCGCCGTCAAAATAGCCGCAATAGTCTTCCAGCAGCTGCCATGTAAAATAGCCGCCCGAAGATGCGCCCATGACGAACTTTTTGCCTATATTTCTCTCATGCTCTTTGCAGACCTTATCGTATATGCCTTTTACGGGTGCGGAATAAACTTCCGACCAAGTGCCGTCGATATTGCCGTTTTCAAGGCGTTTTTCATTTGCGAGGGGAACGATGATATACGCGCCGCCCATTTCGCTTTGATACTTTGGCGAGGCATACTGCTCCGCGCCGCAGCACATGATGCATTTTACGCCGTCGAGGGCGTTGCTTGCGCCATGCAGCCACATGAGCACGGGGTATTTTTTATCGTCAGGCGCGCCGTGCTTTACGGGGTCGTAGATGTAATATGTAATATCTCCCGACTTTTCGCACGGATAAGAATATTCATCAAACAAGTCGAAATATATTTTACTTTTGTATGTAGTATAATAGCTTATAAATTCGCCGTTTTTCATATACTTTGCCCACTGCGGAACGGCTGTTGTGTTTTGCGTGAGCTTGCTAAACTCCGGCAGCGCCATGTTCGATCAATTCCTTTCATGTAATATGTACGCTTCACTATTGACCCGATAAATCGGAAATAACATAACCATTATTCACTTATCACAAGATCGGCATTATTCTGAGGGCAGAATTGCTCCATATACCTATGCTCGGCAGGGAAATATCTGCTTTTATATTTATCAATGATCTGCCGCTCATCACCGATATAGGTATCTCTTTTCAGCACCCTATCAAGCCTTATCTGCTCGGGAATATCAATATATATCATATAGTCGAATATATTACAGTATTCTTCCCTTTGGAGGAATATGCCCTCCACGATAACGATAGTTTTATCAAGGACAGAAAAACGCTGCTGATAATATGTATCGTTCTCTTTATCGTACAACTCAATATCAACATGATCATCGTGCCTACTCTTGATCTCGTTTATTATATTTGAAAAATAATCAAATCTCCACTGTAGATCATAGTAACACTGCCAATCAGGATATGCAGAATTATATCTTGATTTTCGCATATGTATAAAATCGTCTATATGAAGCAAAACAGTATGAAAACCATGCTCTGAGAAATTCCGGCATAGCTTTTCGGATATAGTACTCTTTCCTGCGCCTCCAAGTCCGTCGATACCTATCACGCTGACACCGTCGGTATGCACCGCATTTATTATACGATCAAATAAAACATTAGTATCCATCTTTATTTTACTTTCCCATATTGTATATCGCGCAGATGATGTCGGCGCAGCGCTCTACGCCGAGCTTACCGCTGTTAAGGCACAGATGATAACATTCCTTGTCGCTCCATTTGAGCTTGGTATTCGCATTATAGAAATCTCCGCGCTTTTTGTCGTACTTCTTTATAACTTCCTTTGCCTCGTCGGGCGAGATACCGTACTTGTTTATAGCCCTGTCAAAGCGCGTTTCATACTCTGCATAGATATACACATTAAGCGTTTTTACGCGGTTTTTAAGTATATACCCTGCACATCTGCCTACTATAACGCACGGACCTTCCTTAACAAGACCGCTGATTATAGCTGTTTCCTCATTGAAGATACGCTCGGAGATCGGCAGCTCGCCGCTTTTATTTCGCAACAGCGACAGATTGAACAGCAGAGAATTTGTGGTGGTCTCCTCCGCAAAGCCTGCCAGTTCCTTTTCTATACCACAGTTTTGCGCCGCTGTTTCTAGTATCTCGTGGTCGTGATACGGTATGCCCAGCTTTTCGCCGATAAGCCTGCCTATCTCGCTGCCTCCGCTGGCATACTGCCTTTCAATAGTTATCGCTCCGTAGCCTGCCATAATGCAGCCTCCCTTTCATATATTACTTTTCGATCTGTCCCATAGAAAGCGCTTTGAGGTACGCGTTTATAAAACCGTCAAGGTCGCCGTCCATAACGCCGTTGACGTTGCCCTGCTCGTAGCCTGTTCTGTGGTCTTTTACCAAAGTATACGGCATGAATACATACGAACGTATCTGCGAACCCCATGCTATTTCTTTCTGAACGCCCTTTATGTCAGCGATAGTTGCAAGGTGCTCTGCCTCTTTTATAGCCATGAGCTTTGATTTGAGCATTTTCATCGCAAAATCTCTGTTCTGCACCTGCGAACGCTGTGTCTGACAGGAAGTTACTATGCCCGTGGGTATATGCGTAAGCCTTACCGCCGACGACGTTTTGTTGATATGCTGTCCGCCTGCGCCGCTTGAACGGAAAACGTCCATTTTAATGTCCTCGGGACGTATCTCAACTTCTATATCGTCATCTATCTCGGGCATAACGTCTACCGCCGCGAACGAAGTATGCCTGGAGCCCGAAGCGTCGAACGGCGAAATCCTTACCAGCCTGTGAATACCTGCCTCGCTTTTAAGATAGCCGTAAGCGTTCTCGCCCTCTATCATCATAGAAGCCATTTTAATGCCTGCGTCGTTGCCGTCAAGGGTATCTAAAACTGTGGTCTTATAGCCGTGTGCGTCTGCCCAGTGCTGATACATACGCATGAGCATTTCCGTCCAGTCCTGCGCCTCCGTGCCGCCTGCGCCTGCGTGCAAAGTGAGTATAACGCTGTTCGCATCATACTGACCAGTAAGCAGGGTCGCTAAGGTGAGCTCGTCAACATTTTTGGTAAACTCGTCAAGGTCGGTCTTTATCTCGGCAAGAATGCTTTCGTCGTCCTCCTCGGCGGCAAGCTCTATCATAACGCCAATGTCGTCAAACTTTTCTTTAAGCTTATCGTACTTGGTTATGATGCTTTTCAGAGAGCTTATCTTTTTGAGTACCTTGTGAGAATTATCTGCATCGTTCCAGAAGTCCGCCCCTGCCGACTGCTGCTCCAGCTCTTTCAGCTGCTGCTTTTTATCCTCTATAGCAAGAACGGTATACAGCTCTTTCAGCTTTGGCTCAAAGGTTACGAGCGTTTGTTTAAGGTCATCTAATATCAGCATAAATATTTCCTTTCGCACTTTTAATGTACATATATATATTATATAGTAATTCCATAAAAATGTAAAGAGCCTTGGGGAATTTTTTCATAATTTTCAAGGGCTTTTGTTCAAATTAGTATTCTGATAAAGCGATAGCGTACTCATGTTATTGGTATTGTAAAGATAATTGTCAATACAAGACAATAAGAAATACCGCTCTGCCCGAAATATATCGGACAAGGCGGCAGTAAAGAAAGGGAAAATAAGAAGTGGTGTAAAGCGTTGCTATTCGCTGCGGTTGTCGGTTAGCGACACAAGCTGCGTGAGAATATCGCCGCTGCCGTTGAGGGTGATATTGCCGACGTTCTCGCAGATTCGCTCAATGAATTCCAGCTCTTTCAGCTTATAAAGAGTTTTGTTTTCCTCCATAAGCTTGGCGGTGTTCAGAAGCGATCTTGTAGAGGCGACTTCCTCGCGGCGAGTTATAACGTTTGCCTGTGCGCGCTTTTCGGCAACTAGCACGGTGTTCATTATGTCGCGTATCTCGCCGGGCAGTATGATATCCCTGACAGCCGCCTCGTAAAACTCAACGTACATATCCTTTTCGCGCTCTTTCAGGCGGCCAAACACGTACTTTGAAAGATCGTCCTTATTCGCAAGAATATCGTCAAGCTTGTTCCTGCCGATATACTCGCGCATGGCAAGCTGTGCGGCGCTGCGTATCTGCTCGGTGTAATCGTCTATCTCGGTGCGTATTTTAATGTAGTCGGTGATCTTGTAGGTGCAGACTAAATTTAAGCGCACAGATACTTTATCCTGCGTCAGAACTTCCTGACCAGTTATTGTCATATGAGTGGCTCTGGTATCGACAAGCTCGGCTTCCACATTCGTATTGCTCTGCCAGAAGTAGTAAGTGCCGGGTTCTAAAAGCCGCACGAACTTTTTGTCAAAGTACAGTCTTGCTTTGTTGTACTGCGCAACTTCAACTTTGGTATACCACAGCGGCGACAGCCTGCCAAGGTGGAATATGTACTCGGGTACTTTGTCGGAGACTTCGGGTTTTGACATATCTTCTATAAGAAATTCATGCTTTTTGCCATTTTCCCAAAATGCATACTTGCCGCTGCCTAAAGCGCCTGCAAAATTGCCGTCCGCAAAGTAAAGCAGGATATGCTCCGCAGGGACTTCAACGACTTTCACCATTTCGGCAAGCTTTTGGTTTTTGAGCAGGTCATTCAGTGAACAGTTTGCAGAAGATACAAGCTTATCGGCAGAGACTACCTCAATAGTTTTGCCGCCGTATGTACGGTATTTGCCTGCGCCCAAAACGCCCATAAATCTGCCGTTTTTGAAAAGCAGACCTCTTTCGTTTTCATTGATTATTACTTTTTTCATTTTCATAATGCTACCTCCATAATGTGTTGCAGTTATCATGCACGGCAAGCGGACATAGGTTTCAGCAAGAGGCATCAAAAAGCGGAAGCAAATACTCTGGCTTTCATCGCCGCTTACGGTATCCGCCCGTGTACAGAGCTTACCGCACATTGTCGCAAACGTCTGCCGCCTTGGCGGTTTGCGTTTTTGACCGATAATTCTGCTTTTTTGATCGTTTTGCTTTTACAAGCACAAATAATTCCAAACCACCGGCTGTATCGTAATTCTCATTGCAATACAGGTGAGATTCGAACTCACGCAAAAATGGATCCCTGATCCACAGCCCACAGGTCACAAAGCCGGCATACGCAAAGGCACTGCCCCGCGCACCGCGGCGAATCAAAATCGCCTGCTTACAGCTTAACGTCCTTCGGCAATTATAAGTATAGCACTACAAAAAAGTATTTTCACGGAAAAAAAGCTGCGAACTATTTTGTCCACAGCTTAAATTTATAAATGCTGCGCTCACAGCTCGCAGTCAAGTTGTCTGTATAGCCTGTCTTTTATAAGCTCTACAAGGCTTTCGGGCTGAACTACTTTTACAAAAGGTCCGAACGATAAAAGCCTTATGACCATTTCGTTCTCGTCGTCGCCGTCATAAGTAATGGTAAGGCGGTAATGCGTATCATCAATGCGCTCCGCCTGCTTTTCAAAATGCGCAAAATGGAGCATTACTCTCTCCAAGGCGTTGCGCTCGTCTACAAGCTCTATGGCGACAGTTTTTGAAACGGGTGCTATGTCCTTTTCGGTAAAGCTTACGTTTTCCGCGAGCCGCTCGCACGACTGCGCTCTGCCTAAGTTTATCGTGCTCATTCCCCTGCTGCCGCTGATATACAGCCTGAATTTATCGTCTTTTTCCGAATACTCCAGCCGCAGAGGTCGTGCAGCGATAAAACTTACAAAGCCGCGGCGGTCAACATACTTTATTTTAAGAGGGAAGTTATTTTTAACGGCATCGAGCGCCACGCGGAAGTTTTTTATATACTGCTCATTTTCATAGTCGTCGCCGTCAGAAAATCTGTCAAAAACGTAAATATCTTCGGGTCTGAAAAGCGGCTGAACGTCATCAAGACCAACAAACTTCACGTCAAAAAGCTTTACACGCTTATCAAGCGTAATTGCTTTGAGCCAGCGTTTTTGCAACATAGTCAGCGGCATGGTGGGCTTGTGCTCAACATTTGTTTTGCCGTCTTTTGAGATAAGGTTCCACCGCCCTTCTCTTATTGCTGGCTCTATTTCAAAAACGCTTTCCTCAAACGCCGCAGAACGAATTATATCACGCATTTCGGCAAGCGGCACATCTCTTTCAACGGCGGCGGTGAGTATTTTTGCAACTGCATTATAATATGTACCGTACAGTTCGCTGAATATCATACGAGCGCCTCCTCTTTTAAACCGTAAAGCTGATACATCTGCTCCAAGTCGTTTCTGAACTTTTCCACAAGTCCTTTGTCGGTGCATTTCAGATCTGTTATACGGCAGATAAATGTGCGTATCCACGGCACAAGCTCGCCTGCATCAAAAACATCGGCTGAAAAGTGGCAGGTGTTCTCGTCAAGCCGCTCGACACTTCCGCAGCGTTTTTCGCGCATCATTCTATCAAATATGTATTCCTCGCCCTTTAGGCAGCGCACAGTAAATTCAATATGCTCTTTGCTATATCTGCCAACGCTTACGCCCCATAAGTTTTGCTGCATATCTTCGAGTTTTTTTCGGTACTCTTCAAAATTTTCGCACACATCGCCGACATTGACAGTTACAATATTATCAAGCCTTGTGGAAAATATTCTGTCGTTATACTCGCTATACGACATAAGGTACTGCCTGCCGTTTTGCACGCTTATGAATATTTTCAGCGGCGCGGCGGTAAAGGTGAACGGCGTTTTTCTTCTGCTGAGCACTTCAAGCGTAACGTTGCAGCGGCGGTCTATTGCATCAAAAAGGCTGCAAAGAATATCGCTGTCAAGGGTATGGGTAATATAGTGGTGTTTGAACGCAAAAGGGGTTTGCTGCGGCGGCAGCTTATCCAGCAGAAAAGAGCCTATAACGCCGCAGGGAGCAATTTCAGAGAAAAACATAAGCGCGTCTGCACCGTCAAAATCAGGGCTCTCACAGCGGCTGTAAAACACCGTATGACCCGATTTTTCTATATTTACAAGACCTTGCGCGGC
>CANRDG010000090.1 GCA_947629275.1 uncultured Clostridia bacterium
TATCTTTATTCTACCATAGAAGGTGCCTTTTTGTCATTGTTCGTTTTTAATGGACTTGTTCATTTTGCGGTGCTTTTTTATTACCGCTATTGTGTTTTTAATGTGAATATGGTATAATTGATACCGGGGAGGGGAAAGTTATGCTGACAAAAGTATATTTTGTAAGGCACGCACAGCCAAAGCATGATCATGTTGATGACCGTACCAGACCGTTAACGGAAGAAGGACTTGCCGATTCGGAAATGGTGTATGAATTTTTCAAGGATAAAAGTATAGATGTTTTTTATTGCAGTCCCTATAAACGCAGCGTAGACACAATTAAAAAGACTGCTGAATATTTTAATAAAACAATAAACCTTGATGAACGTTTGCGTGAAAGAAAAGTAGGAAAAGACGGAAATGTTCACGGTATGTTTGAGAAGCGCTGGTCTGATCATGATTTTCACGAGGACGGCGGAGAAAGTATTGCAGCGGTTCAAAAACGCAATATAGAGGTATTTAAAGAAATACTGAAAAATAACGAGGGAAAAAATATCGTTGTAGGTACTCACGGCACAGCTCTGAGCAGTATTATAAATTATTATAAGCCAGAATTTGGCTGTAATGATTTTTTGCGTATTATCGACTGGATGCCATATATTTTAGAAATGGATATTGACCGAGATAAGCTTATTTCAATGACCGAGCATGGGCATATTGAAAAGGTATTTAACGGTTAGGGTTCTTCTGCACTTGACCGACACATAGCGGCGTACAAGTGTGGTGAATAACGTATAGTACAGAAACGTCTTTGTACTATCCTGTTTCAGAAGAAAAAAATCATGGTTTTGCGTAAAGCAAAATCGCCGACCCATAGTCGGCGAAATGATTTTTCTAGGCGCAAAAGCTGACAACACGGGAAGAAATTTTCGGTTTTCAAAGAAAATCGCCGTCTGCATTATGACGGCGAAGAAAATTTCTTTGAGCCGAATTAATTCGGCTGGTGGAGCATACGGGAGTCGAACCCGTGACCTCCACACTGCCAGTGTGGCGCGCTACCAACTGCGCTAATACCCCAAAATAAAAGTGGGGTGGGGGGTGAGATTCGAACTCACGATCTTCGGGACCACAATCCGACGCTTTAACCAGCTAAGCTACGCCCACCATAAATATTACGCAATGTAAAATAACGGGACATAACGTCCCGAATGCAGAAAACTGCTGGCGCGCCTTGCTGGATTCGAACCAGCGGCTTACTGCTTAGAAGGCAGTTACTCTATCCAGCTGAGTTAAAGGCGCAAATATGGAGCGGGTGATGGGAATCGAACCCACACGACCAGCTTGGAAGGCTGGGATTCTACCATTGAACTACACCCGCAAGCCGCTTTGTCAAGCAACTCTAATATTATATCATTATTTTTTTTACTTGTCAAGGGCTTTTTCAAAATTTTAGATTATTTTTTTGCCTGCGCTGTCGCGCAACCTGCGGAGCAGGCGTGACTTGTCACTTGCCACGTTATTGTTTATCTGTGCGCTCTGCCAGCCTTGCCGCCCTCTGTGCCTGAGAGTAAACACAGCCGCAGTAGTCTTGGCGGTACAGCCCGTATTCATTCGAGAGTTCTATAGAACGCTTGTAACCGCCGCGCTTTTTGAAATCGCTCGGCAGCCAGTCCACACCGTACTCCTTTTCCAAAGCAATAGAGATCTCAGCCAGCTTTGCAGACGACTTGTACGGAGAGATAGAAAGCGTCGTCGCAAAATAATCAAATCCATGCTCTTTTGCAGTCTGCGCCGTCTTTTCAAGCCGCAGCCTGTAGCATTTGAAGCACCTTTCGCCACCCTCAGGAACGTCCTCCAGCCCTCTTGCAATTTCAAAAAACTCCTCAGGCTCATATGCACACTCCATTACTTTTATGCTGCTCGCAAACGGCGCTTCACGCAGCAGCCTTTTCAGCTCCGAATATCTCTTTTCGTACTCCTCGGCAGGGGTGATGTTCGGGTCATAAAAAAACACCGTAACGTCAAAATATTTCGCAATGCTTTCAAGTACATACGATGAACACGGCGCACAGCAGGCGTGAAGCAGCAGGGTAGGGCGGCGATCGCCGAAACTCGCTATCAGCTTTTCCATCTCTATCTGAAAATTTGTTTTTGCAATATCCTGCATCTTGCACACCTCTTTTGCCTTTGAAAAATAATTGCAGCACGTTCGCCGCACTGCAATTATTCTTGTATTTTGGTCGTTGTTTTATTCTGCTGATGTGTTTTCTTCCGGTTCTTCAATTACCTTTTTGCGGCCCGTGAAGAACAGCACCGCCGCCATAGCCGTTACCTCAAGCACTACAAGCGATATAGCCAAAACGCTCTTGAAAGAATCCGAGGTGTTCGGATTCTTGTCGTTTTCTGGCATTTCGCTCACTATCTCTTCTATCTTTTCGGGATCGGCTTTTTCAATGGTTTCTTTGTTGTCAGCGTCGGTGTTTTCAGTACCGTCTTTTATCTCGTCGATCTCCGTCTGCGAATCAGCCTTGCTAGGGGTTATCTCTATCTTGTTTATAGCAAAATTTGAGTTTTCCTGCAAGTAAAACAGCTGTACGAATACCAGCGCATCGTTCTTGTCAAGGCTTACATTCGTTGCCTCCCAAACAGTCGCCTCAGTGTCCTGATAATACTTCACCCAGTTGCCGTCAGGGTCGTTCATGCTTATCGAACCGTTTGCAAATCCGTCGGATTCTACAGATACCTTAATGTCCATAGGCTTGTCGAAATCTTCTATGTAATCTTTCAGATCAACACAGTAAGGCTCAACTTCCGCTTCGTTGTATTCATTCGCGCCCTGAGAGTATTGATAAAGCGGCGAATCATTTTCAATTACAACTGAGTCACCGTCAGTCGTTACGTTTTCATTGCCGCTCGGCTCTGTAGTATCAGCGCTGTCGGTAACTGTCGCAGTTTCGCTGCTTGCAGCCGTCGTAACTTCAGGCACATCAGTAACTTCCGCGCTTGTGTTGATTTCAGTTACGCTCGGCGATGTTATCGGCGCTGTAGTCACTTTGGAAGTTGTTGATGACGCAGTTATCTTTTCAGTGGTTTGCGAAGTCGTCTCTTCTGCCTTCTGCGGCGTCGTAGTCGTCTGCGCAGAAGTCGTAACGTCAGACTTTTCTGTAGTTGTCACTGCCTCGGTAGTTGTCGGGGCAGGGGTAGTAGTTACAGGCTTCGGAGTTGTTACCTCAGCCGTTGTTGTCGAAGTGGTGGTCGTCGTTGTCGAAGGGGTGGTGGTCGCCTGCGTAGTGGTAGTCGTTGTTTCCGTTACCGTTGCAGGCGCAAGCAGATTTACATATACTGGGTTTGAAGAACTCGGCGCTGAGTATGAAGAACTTACAAACTCGCCGTTTTTCTTGCTTTCCGAAAGCTTTTCTACCTCTATCCAAAAAGCCGCCTTGCCGGAAGCACCGTCTTTCGGAATGAATGTAACAATACTCAGTGGCGTGTCAACGATGATGTTGTTTCCGCTGCCGTTAACGCCCACTATCCTTACAACTCCGTCGGAGTAGCTGTAGTTTGTGGTAACTAAAAATCTGCTTCCCAGTACCTGATAATTATATTTGCCGCCTTGTATCTCGGCTTCGGTAGGTACGTAAACATCCAGCTTTTTGCTGTCATAATGCAAATTAAGCTGAAATCCCGCCGCGCCATTGTCGCCTGCCTTGAAACCTACAGAAACATCGAAAGCCTCGCCTGCGTTTACTGAAAACGCCGAAGGCTGTACGGTTATTTCGTTGGTCGTGGCTGCCACAACTGTTCCGGCAAAAACAGATGTGACCATGACAATGGCTGTGCCTATCGAGATCACAGCTTTCTTAAAACTTATTTTCATTTTTGCCTCCTTCAATATCACGCGGTCAATGCAAAAAGTTATGTCCGCTTGTCTGATATCTCTCTTTTGTCTTTGTTTTTTCTCTCTGTATATCTGATATTTCTACAAAAATCGTTTTGTAAATGTATTATAACATATATTTTACCAAGTTGTCAATAGACAAAATGCAATATTTTTCCTCTATACATTATTATAAATAATTATACGACGCAATAAAAAATATTTTGTAAATTTTTTCATAACATTTTAAATGACCTTTCCACAATATGTAGCGTCCAAAGAAATTTTTCGCCACTAAATTTACTTTTTTAAGCTGTAAAAATGCTAATTGTAAATTTTTTGTGAATTAGAAAATATCGAAAACTCGTGAAAAAACACTTGACAAGCAGAAAAAACAGTTTTATAATATAAGTTACACATATAGAAAAGGTGTGCCACCTGTTTTGCTTGGGTGAGCACAAAACGTAGGATAACTTTAGGGAGAAGAATAATGCACACGTCAGCTTTGAGAAAAATGCTTTTAAAAGCCATAGCTGTTACTGTAAGCGCTGTTGCGATGTTTTCGTATAGCGCCTATTTTGCTGATGATTTTTCTGACGGCGTGCTTTCTGCATACACTGCAAGCGCGGCTTCGCAAACCGGCGTAGTTACCGCAGATTCTCTAAGAGTCCGCAGCAATGCAGGTACTACATATTCAACAATAGGCTATGTTTATGAGGGCAATACCCTTGAAATTTTAGGCAGCGCAAACGACGTCTACGGCGGTCTTTGGTATAAAATAAATTATGGCGGAAAAACGGGCTATGTTTCAGCCGAATATGTAGAAGTCAAAACACAGCCTGCCGCAAGCGCGCCCTATACGCCCGACGGTGACTTTGAGAAATATCTTACAGCGCAGGGTTTCCCTGAAAGCTATAAGGTAAAGCTTCGCCAGATACATCAGGCCCACCCAAAGTGGGTGTTCAAAGCGCAGGATCTCGGCGTTGACTGGAATACAGCGCTTAAAGCAGAATCTCAGGTCGGCGTAAGCCTTACATATATAAACAACCCCGATTCGTGGAAATCCATGGAGAAAGGTGCGTACAACTGGAGCAGCGGCACTTGGTACGGTCTTGACGGCTGGAGCTGGGTAGCGGCTTCGGAACAGATAATCGCGTATTATATGGATCCGCGTAATTTCCTTGACGATACATATGTGTTCATGTTCGAGCAGCTGTCGTATGATAAAAATGTACATACCGAGCAGGGCGTAAAAGATATCCTCGCCGATACTTTTATGAAAGGTTCTTATACCACGCCGGACACAAAGGTCACCAAAACTTATTCATCTACAATAATGGAAGCAGCCGCACAAACAGGCGTAAGTCCCTACCACCTCGCATCGCGTATACGTCAGGAAATGGGTGTAAATGGTACTGAACTTGCATTCGGTACTGTGGCAGGATACGGCGGATATTTTAACTTCTTCAATATCCAGGCGTATGCAACTTCAACACTTACCGCAAGGCAAATGGGCGCAAAGTATGCCTCTACCACAAATTCCGCATACTCTCTGCCGTGGACAAACCAGTATAAAGCAATAACAGGCGGCTCTAAATTTATCGGAACTTCCTATATAAACAGGGGACAGGATACCCTCTATCTGCAAAAATTTGATATGGTAGACGGCGGCAACGGCTATTTTAGCCACCAGTATATGACAAACATTCAGGCAGCCGCCTCGGAAGCTGCGTCAATGAAGCGTGCCTATAACAGCCGTATCCTTTCGTCCGCGCTGGTTTTCACCATACCCGTTTATAAAAATATGCCCGAGCAAGCCTGTCCGCAGCCCTCGTCTTACGGCAATAATAACAATTTCCTTTCATCACTTTCCGTGAAAGGCTATTCGATAACACCGTCATTTAATATGTATACTCAAAGCTATGCGCTCACAGTCCCTGCAAATGTTTCGTCCGTAAATATTTCGGCATCGGCTAAGACATCGGCAGCAACAGTCAGCGGTATAGGAAATGTAAACTTAAAAACAGGCGATAATGCCGTTACCGTCGCTGTAAAAGCTCCGTCGGGCGCTGTGCGGAATTATGTTATAAATATAAAACGTCAGGGCAGCGCGGCAACGTTTACATACGGCGATGTCAACGACGACGGATATATAGATACCGATGACAGCCTGCTTATCTTGCAGTACGCCGCAGGAAGCCTGAAACTTACCAAAGATCAGCTCTCGGCAGCAGATGTCACAGGCGACGGTATTGCAGATGTTGATGATGCTCTGCGTATCTTGCAGTATACGGCAGGCACGATCCCGAAAGTACGTTAAAAAACCATAAAAACGGTCGGAAGTCTTTTCTTCCGACCGTCTTTTTATGAGCAGAACCTGTGATCGCCTATCACCTTTATAACAGGTCTGCTGTGAATGAATGAGTTGCTGGTCTTTTTAGCATTATAATAGTATATCGCACCACCGGAAGGGTCCCAGCCGTTGAGCGCATCTCGCGCCGCATTGTATGCCGATGAAGATATAGGCTGATTGAACTGCCCGTCAACAATGGCTGTAAATGCCCCGTTTTGATAGATCACTCCCGACAGCGTGTCAGGGAACGACGGGTGCTCTATGCGGTTCAGTATCACAGCGCCTACAGCAACTTGCCCCTCGTATGGCTCACCGCGCGCCTCTGCCGAAATTATCCTCGCTAACAGATATACGTTCGAGTCGGTCGCCGCAGGTATCGTCCCTATCGAAATACCCATTGCTTTAAGTGTCTGCGGTCCTGCCGTGCCCGTCTGGCTTATGCCTTTCAGCTTTTGAAATTTCTTCACCGCCGCTTGCGTTTCTGAACCGTAGTAGCCCGTAATGTCACCATTGTATAAGCCCCAGTCCTTCAAAAACTGCTGTATCGCCTCAACTTCTTTTCCGCGTGAGCCTACCTGCGATATCGTCTGTGTTGAAATGCTGTGTGACGACAGAATGTAAAGAAGCGTGAAAATGACTACAGTTCCCGAAAGTATCAGCGCGAACGACAGTATTCGCTGTTTTGTTTTGTTCATGATGCTCCTCCCTTAAAGTGTTTTCCCGATTATTATGCCGCCTTTTTGCCGTTATATACCGCCGCGGCATTTATTTTTTATGTACTTTTTAATGATGTGCATTGTGCATATTTTTTCATTAACTTGTGGCGCCCCTGTTGTTAATATGCGAAAATATGATTATTTTTGCGTTTTGCTCTTGACATTTCGTACTTTAAGTGTTAAAATATAAAACGTTGCCGTGGTAAACATACTTTAAGGGCTTAATAATTTTTTTGAAAATTTTTTTGAAAAAGTTTCAAAAACCCCTTGACAAGCGAGCTGTGGCGTGATATAATAATAAAGCTGACCTCAAAAAGGGGGAAGCAGTAAAGCACCTTGAAAATTGAACAATCGAAAGATCCAAAAAGGAAAAGGAACCCTGAAAAGTCAAAGCTTTGAGAGAAG